>JALOMX010000012.1 GCA_025455245.1 Chitinophagaceae bacterium | reverse complement strand
TATTGCATATTAATAGATGATTCTTGGTTCAAGTTGATCAAAAAGATATTGTACTGATGTTTCTAAAGACATTTCATTTGTTTTAATTTGTGCAAAAGGGTTTATCGGAGGTTCATACGGTGAATCAATCCCCGTAAAGTTGGGTATCAAACCCTGCCTTGCTTTATTGTACAATCCTTTTACATCCCTTGCCTCGCATACCTCAATGGGACAATCAACGTATATCTCCAGAAAATTCTCTGCCCCTACCAATCTTGAAATCATTTCGCGGTCGGCAATGAATGGAGATATAAATGCAGATAATACAATCAGACCGGCATCAAGCATCAGGTTTCCCACCTCTGCAATCCTTCTGATATTTTCAATCCGGTCTTCAATACTGAATGTCAAATCCTTGCACAGCCCGGTTCTGACATTATCACCATCCATCAGATATGTAGCGTATCCTTTAGAATATAAAAGAAACTCCAATGCGTTGGCAAGGGTACTTTTTCCCGATCCTGATAAGCCGGTAAACCAAATCAGCCTTGGGGTTTGGTTTAACTTCTCTGACCTGTTGGTTCTTGAAACTTTAAACGTTGATGGATGAATATGAAGCATTATTAAATATTATAATACTTTATAATGAAGAAAATACATATTGCTGAATAGATAATCAGTAAAGGGAAACCTAATTTAAAAAAATCGGAAAATCTGTAATTGCCCGGTCCCATTACCATCAGATTGGTTTGATAACCTATGGGAGTTAGAAATGAAGCAGATGCCGCGAATGCAATGGTAACAAAAAATGGAGTTGCTTGCATACTGAATTGCTCGCTGATATTCAGTGCTACAGGAAACATGATTGATACTGCCGCTGCATTGGTGATGAGTGATGTGAGCAGTACTGTTCCTGCAAAAAGAAGTACAACCATGATGGGAATACTTCCCCCTGAAAAACTTAGCATCATTGAATCAACTAAAAAATTTGCAGCACCTGATTTGGTTAGTGCAAGGCCAATAGCAAGGCTCGAAATAAGAATAGCCAATAAATCAATGTCTATCGACTTTTTGATCACCTCGCCATCTATGGCTTTAAAAGCGAGCAGAAGAACTATTCCAACTGACGCTGCAACAAAAAGATCCATTAAACCTGCCACGCCCGCAAGAAGCAATCCAAGTGCCGCAAGGATGGGTAAAATCGTTCGTTTGTTTTCTGCGGCATTTATTTCACCCATAAAGGTGACAATTACAAGGTCACGACCATTATTGTATGCACGCCAGTCTTTTCCTGCAAGCATTAATAATAAATCACCGGCCTGTATCTTTATTTCACCAAGGTTTCCAACCACTTTTTCACCCTTTCTGTAAATGGAAATAACTGACCCCCGGTATTTATTCCTGAAATCACATTCCTTAAGGGTAGAACCTATTAATGGACTTCCCGATGGTACAACTGCTTCAATAAGTTTAAAAAAAGCGTTATTCTTCACATAGGATTGTTCCGGTAGTTCAAGTCCTTTATTCTGTTGAATGAGTGTGAAGATACTTTGGGTATTCCCCGCAAAGAAAAGTGAATCGCCTGCCCTGATCAATTCATTCGGCCCAACAGCGGCTATTACACGGTTATCCCTTTGGATTTCAACAAGGAATATTTCCTTTAAATGCCTCAATCCGGCTTCTTCTATGGTTAATCCAACAATCGGGGCCGTATTTGAAACAACAGTTTCAACAATGTACTCATTGAGGTGCTCAATAACATAGCTTTTGTTCTCTTTATTTTGAGGCAATAACTTATGACTAAAAAAAGCCATAAATAAAATACCCGCTAAGGAAACAAGGATTCCCAGAAAAAGAAAATCACGGAATCCAAGCGGAATATACCCTGCTTGTTCAATCAATCCATTCAAAACGAGGTTGGTTGAAGTACCAACTACCGTAATCATACCACCTAAAATGGTTGCAAAGGATAACGGTATCAGAAAAACAGATGCAGGAACTTTTTTACGGGCAGCCCATTCCTTTACATAAGGAATCATAAAGGCTACAATCGGGGTATTGTTGATCAATGAAGACAAACTTCCAACCAAAACCATCATTTTTAACCGGAAAGCAAATGGCGACATGTCAGACCTGAATACCCTGAAGAAAAAATCTTTTCCGATTTTGCGCTGAAGCCCTGCCGTAAGTATAATCAATAAAAAAATGAGAATGATCTGCTTATTGGAAAGACCGGATAAAAGCTCTTCAATGGAAATTACCCTGAAAATTACAAGTACAAAAACCGCCATGACAAAACTCATGGATGGCCTTATCAGGTTTCTAACCAATGAAACAATAAGACCTGCGACTACAAAAAGGGTAATAAAAACAGGTAAACTCAACTAATAAATACTGAAATGAACAATTAGGTTTTACCCGACTATTTCAAACGAAGAATTCTTTTCCATTTGGGTACCTGCTTTCTTTCATCGGAATAATAGCCATATCCATAACCATAATTGTATCCATAGCCATATCCATAGCCACCGCCATAGCCATAACCACCTGCACCAAATTTCACCCCATTGAAAATGATATAGACCCTCGGCATTTTCCGGTTGGTTTTTATGTCTTCAACAATTCTTAATTGACGCTGTTCGGTTACACCCTGCCTCACCACATAGATGGTTGCATCCAGCAATTTATTTAATAAAAGCGCATCACTTACCAGTCCTATCGGAGGTGTATCGATCAAAACAAAGTCATATTCCTTTTTCAAAATATTAATCAATTCCTCCAGTCGTTCACTCAGTAATAATTCACTGGGGTTGGGGGGAAGAGGACCGGTAGCAATGTAATGAAGGTTATCATGGTAAAGACTTACATGAATTAATTTTTGCCAGGGTATGCTATCGTCCACCAGGTAGTCGGAAATTCCTTTTCCTGTTCCCTTTTTATGGCCAAGATAATTTGCCAGCTTTGGCTTACGCATATCAAGCTCGATAATGATCACCTTTTTAGACCCAAGAGCCAGGGTCAGGCCCATGTTAAGGGTAATAAAACTTTTACCTTCTCCCGAAATAGAACTGGTAAATGCTATTACACGGTTATGGATACCCTCTCCCACAAATTGAAGGTTAGCTCTGGTCAACCTGAACATCTCTGCAGGGGCGCTTCTTTTTCTTTCATTGATAACAAGGTGCCCCTGGTGTGCAATTGATTGAGGTATGGTACCCAAAACGGGCACTGAAGTATTTGTTACTATATGATCTTCAACCATTACCTTTTTATTTACAGCCTGCCCGATCAAAATAAATAAAATGGGGGCAAGAAAAGATAAGCTTATAGCTACCAATTGAACCTGTTTGGCTTTTGGAGACACCAAGCCATTTGGGCGAGGTGGTTCAATGACCCTGTTGTTTGCAACCGTAACACTCAGACTCAATGCAGATTCTTCACGTTTTTGTAAAAGGTACAAATAAAGCTGTTGCTTTATTGCCTGCTGTCTTTGTATTTCCAAAAGTTGCTTCTCCGCATCTGGAATTATTCTTTTTCTGTTGGAAATCGTTCGTTGCTGATTATTTAATGAATTGAGTTTAACTTTCAGATCCTGCTCTGAAACATTAATTTCCCCTACAATATTTTGTCTTAAGTTATCAAGTTGTCTTTCTATGGTAATAATATCTGGATGGTTTAACCCAAGTCTTGTTTGCAATCTTTCCCTTTGAAGCAAAAGATCGTTGAATGCAGCCAAAAGCCTTCCAAGTGAAGCATTTGCAATGGCCTCTCCAACCGGTAAAAACTCAAATTTGGTACCCTCTTTTAATAATTGCTCCCGGATTGCTTTCAACATATCCAGACTAGCCATGTATCCTGCAATGACTTTAGTAGATTCATTGGATTCCATCATGAGCATGGCAGCTTCACCCTGCAGGTTTAAAGCTTCTTCACGGGCCTTGAAATCCGCCACATCACCTTCGACCGCACGTAGTTCCGTCCCCAGTATCTGCATCCGCTCATCAATAAACTTGACCGTATTTTCAAAAACCCTGTTTTTGTCCGCTACTTCGGTTTCATTATATACACGGATTATCTCCTGCAGAATATCTGTGGCCCGTTGGGGGTTTTCATCCAGAAAATTTAACTCCAGAACCGTACTGCTCCTTGACTTGGGATCACCGCTTACCGAAAGGCTTCTTGAATATTGCAATGCAGCATTGTTAACCGGCTTTATTGTTAATAATATTTCTCTTGCATCCGAAAGTTTTTCCATCTTCCCTTCCGGGGCACCCAGGGTAATGCTGCCAACCGGCAATCGGATCAATTGGCCTAATTGGCCTTTGTAATTCTTATCTCCATACTTAATCGTAAAAGAACTATTGTCATCAATCGAAATATTTAAAGCGACCAATCGCTGTACCAACGAATCTTTCGGTGTCCATGAAATAACTTTTACCGGCGTAGTTTCATATAAATCGTTTGATTTTAACCTTCCCTGACTTGCATATGTGTATTGAAGATTTAAACGACGCACAACCTCTTCCATAATGAATGAGGTTTTTAAAATCTGGATTTCATTATCAAGGTTTCTTCCCGGTGTTAATATTCCAAGATCCTGAAATACCGTGGCCTCCGACATTCCACCTGAATAACGTGTGTCTTTTATTAATAGCCTCGTTATGGATGAATACTTTGGGGTTACATATCTCAGGTATAAATTTGAAATAAAATACCCGAGCAGGCTGCATAAGATAATGATCGGCCATTTATTCAGGACTATATAAAATATTTTCTCTACATCAATTTCTGAAGAAAAAACAGAACGTCCACTTACGGGCGCTACCGTTCCGTTTTCTTTATTTTCTGTTTTATTAATTTCCGTTACCATAAAGTAAAAATCCTTATTAATTATTAAACAAGGTGATAAACAGTGTTATCAGGGTTGTAAAAGCTATGATAGTGCCGATATATCTTGATACCGGATCAGGTGTAGAGAGTATTTTACTTTTGTGGGGTTCAACATACACAATATCATTTGGCTTAAGATAATAATAAGGTGAATTAAAAATGTCTTTTGATTTAAGATTCACCCTGCCATAAACCCTTTCCCCATCTTTTTCGCGAATGATCAGAATGTTATCCCTGTTGCTGAAAATCCCCACATCTCCGGCAAGGCCAACTGCTTCCAGAATGGTCATTCTTGAATTTGGTACGGTAAAAGAACCCGGTCTTGTAACCTCTCCGAGAATAGTAACCCTGAATGTTAAATACCTTATTTGAAGGCTAAATTCCTTAAGGTAGCCTGTTGCCTCAATACTTCTTGCTATTTCATCTCTTGCCTCTTCAAGGGTTTTATCTTTCAAATATACCTTGCCTACAACGGGCATTTCAACAAAGCCCTTAGAATCGACCCTATAGCCAAAGGGTTCTGAAACATTGATCCCTCCTCCGCCGCCACCTCCCATCTGTTGGTTGTTTGCACCACCCATCATGGTATTAAACCTCCTTGCCTCTTCTGTTTCAAAACTGCTTACGATAACCTGAAGTACATCATCCGGTTGAAGCTTCAGAGGGTAAAAATTCGAGATTGAATCAATATATCCCGAATCCAATACCTCACCATCCTGAAAGTTAACAATTTGCTTATAAGTAAGGCAACTGCTTAGTGATATTGCCATTATGGACAGGATTAATATTCCTAATAGAGAGAATGAAAATTTGGATCTCATTTTTTAATTTATAAAATTGAACATTATTTTAATAATCCAAAGAAAGCTTATATCCGGAATCCGGACCGGCATATAAGATAAGTGTGTTGTTCGCATCAAGCTTTTTTTCGTTTTTCTCAAATTCATCAGGGGAAAGTGTTTTCAAACGAATCTTTCTTTGCGACATTTCCTCTGCCCTTTCATGAAGATGTGCCAAAAAAACCTTATCTAATTCGTGTGCTACGATTACCAGATCTATTACACCACTATCTATTCCACGTGCATAATCGCCCGTTATAAATGCAAGCTCAAGGTCGCCAATTTTTCTGACAACACTTTCGAGAATATCATCAACTCCCATATATTTTATTACGAGTTGATGCAATGATTTAAAGAAGGGGTTTTTTGCGTTGGCTTTATACAAAACGGTATTACCGTTTTGCTCATGCAACAACAAACCTGCTTCGCTTAAACGGTTCAATTCTACCCGGATAGAGTTGGTACTTTCACCAAACTCATCGGCCAGCGAACGCAGATAAGCCTTTGTTTGTGTATTGCTGAAAAACTTCAACAATAATTTCATGCGGGTCTTTGAAGTAATCAAACTATCCAGCATAGTTATTTAAAAAGCAGGAGGGTTTGCAAAGGTGACTCGTTTAAAAAAAAGAAGGTCCGGATACGGCTTCGCCACCCTCAGTCACATGTGTAGAATGTCCTGAGCATGTACAGTTCCCTTTTCAATGCAATTAGTTTCTTAACACCGGCTCCTTATACCAGATTGTTCTGAAACATATTTTCTTTATACCAAGCTATTGTTTGTTCAATAGCACTTTGAAGCCCTGTTTCAGGCCTATAATTCAATAATTCTTTTGCGTTATCAATATTTGCAAGACTCTGCAGAACATCTCCTTTCCGGACCGGGCCAAATATTGGCTTCGCCTGCGTTTGACAGACTTCTCCAATCATATTCCACAATTGTAAAAGATTGGTTGTTTGTCCACATGCCACATTTACCACTTTATGAAAATGACCTTCCAAAGGGGACAATAATCCGTTCATATTGATCTGTACCACATTTTGAACCGGTGTAAAATCCCTGGTAATGGAACCATCCCCGTTGATCGTTGGATTGGTATGGTTCAAGGCCGATTTAATAAAAAGCGGAATTACTGCGGCATAGGGGCCATCCGGATTTTGTCTCGGGCCAAATACATTAAAATACCTTAATCCTATTAATTGCATTTCATAAACCTTTGACCAGGATTCAGCATATATTTCATTTGCCAATTTTGTGGATGCATATGGGCTAAGTACCTTCCCAAGCCTGTGTTCCACTTTGGGACTATCAGTCAAATCGCCATAAACAGAACTGGATGACGCATAAACCATTCTCTTAATACCATTTGCCCGGGCGGCTTCCAGAACATTAACAAAGCCATTTACATTTACATTATGAGAAGTTATCGGGTCGGCTATGGAACGAGGCACCGAACCCAAAGCGGCCTGATGACTAATTGCATCCATTCCCATGCATGCTTCCATGCAATCCTCCGGATTTCTGATATCTCCCTTCTGAAATTCAAACTTTGAATTACCGAAATGTTCCTTAAGATTATCTTCAAAACCTGTGGCAAGATTGTCAAGCACCCTGACCTGACTGATTCGATCGTCCTTCAGCAATGCTTCAACAAGATTGCTGCCTATAAACCCCGCACCACCTGTAACCAGAATTTTCATAAGTTCATTTTTGTGCGCCATTTTTGGCTGCTGCTTTTATATTGCTATTTGGAATTCCCAATGATCATTCGTACTCGGGTGTCCGTCAGCTCGTGTGGATTTCATATATTGATTGAAAGGAATAATATTTTTTCAATACCTGTCATTACAACCTCACATCCACTATTTCCTTAGGGAAAAATGATTTTATGTCGTAAACAAGGCTATATCCGTTTTTGAGCGATTTAATATCAAGAGAGCGGAATTCATTATGGGCTACTGCCAGTAAAATAGCATCATATTTTTCATTTGTAGGGACCTCATTGCAGATTTCCAGGTTATACTCATGTTTAACTTCCTCAATACTAGCCCATGGATCGCAAATAGTTACCTGCATCCCAAAATCTTTAAGGGTTGCAATAACATCCACCACCCTTGTGTTTCGCACATCAGGGCAATTTTCTTTAAAAGTGATGCCAAGCACCAAAACCTTTGCCCCCTTTACCTTTCGGTCACGATGTACAAGATGGCGGACAAGTTCAGTTCCAATATAAGTGCCCATTCCATCATTTAGCCGGCGGCCGGCAAGAATAATTTCAGGATGATACCCATGGGCCTGAGCCTTTTGCGCTAAATAATAAGGGTCAACCCCAATACAATGACCTCCTACCAATCCGGGCCGGAAAGGCAAAAAATTCCACTTGGTTCCGGCTGCTTCCAGCACATCCTGAGTGTCTATGTCAAGCTTATTAAAAATTTTTGCGAGTTCATTCACAAAAGCAATATTGATATCACGTTGTGAGTTTTCAATCACTTTGGCAGCTTCAGCAACTTTAATGCTTGCAGCCTTGAATGTTCCTGCCTCAATAATAGATGCATAAAGCTTATCAACATAATCTGCGGCTTCGGGGGTAGATCCTGAAGTTACTTTCCGGATTTTAGTTACGGTATGCAACTTGTCGCCGGGATTAATCCGCTCAGGGCTGTAACCTGCAAAAAAATCTACATTAAATGCCAAACCGCTTACCCTTTCGAGGATTGGCACACATTCTTCTTCGGTAACCCCGGGATATACAGTGCTCTCGTAAATAACTACATTTCCCTTTTCAAGGGCAAACCCTACCGTTTCGCTTGCTTTCACAAGGGGGGTTAAATCCGGCCGGTTGAATTTATCGACAGGGGTGGGTACCGTAACTATGAAAGTATTACAAGCCTTTAATATTTCCTTGTCGCTCGTAAAACTCAATAAATTACTGGATTTCAGTTGTTCGGAAGATACTTCCAGGGTCTTGTCTATTCCGGATTCCAATTCATGCAAACGGGTCGAATTGATATCAAATCCGATTGTTTTATACTTTTTGCCAAATTCGACAGCCAAAGGAAGACCTACATATCCTAATCCAATAACCCCGATAACAGGTTGGTCGTACGGTTTAAAAGACATTGCTTTTGTTTGTTCAGTTAGTCGGTTTAATTTCTAAAAATCGAGTAACAAAATTACTCATTTAAACCATTTGACCAAAAGTAAGATTTAAAAAAAGACCCTTTAGATGAAGAAATCGTGGAAAACTACTGCAACTTTTGGAGCATGGCTTTTCCCTCTTCTTTAAATGCAATGTCTTCTGACCGCCGGGTAGGTAATTTAGCCAGACGTTCAAGGGTTTGAATAGCTTTTTCGTAGTTGAGATTGAAATTATACAGTTTCGCAAGGTCCAGGAAGTTAGCGCAATAGTATGGCTCTTTTTCCTTGCACCATTCCATCAGCCGCACCCCTTCGGCAACACTTGGTTCCTGAACACCACCATAAAGCATTTTTACAGTGGCTTTCCGGATACTGCCAAGTGTTAATACTTCAAGATGCCAACTACCAAGCAGATGACTTGCCCTTGGGTGAAGTGAATCGGCTGCCAATGCTTTTTCAGCCCATATTCTCCATTGTTTAAGATATTCTGTGGCATTTTCCTTTTTCTCTTCATTTTCAGCAAGGTATTTATACACAAAACCAACCATGTACCGGGTATTGGCATTGGCACTGTCGGTTTTGTAAGCAGCTTCGGCAAATGCAAGGCCCTGATTGATAAACGCCAATTTGCGTATAGAGCTTTCAGTAGAACGGCTTAACACACAACTTATCTCGGCACACTTCATGGCAGCCTGAATATTGGATGGCTGTATGGTAAAAGCCTGCTTATATTTGTCAAAAGCTTCCTGATCCTTATACTTTCTTTCCAGGGCCTTGCCTTCCTCCATTAATGATACCGGGTCCTGAGCTTTCAGGACATTAAGGCCCTGCACCAAAAAAAGGATCAACATAGAATTCAATACGGCAACTGTCAGTCTTTTCAACATAAGAATTGTGCTCTTTTTTGTGAGGGTAAAGAAACATTATAATCAGCTAGAATTTTCTTATCGGTTTTCTAAAATGGGATGAATTGATTTTTTATTTTCAATATTCACATTTTCACTATGCTCAAGAATTCAATAGTCAGGCTTACGGGGTATCGATTTCCATGGAATTTCTTTACTTTCGCCCGGCCCAAACTCATTTACACAATTCGCTCAAAAGCTAATCATACAAAAAAGAAAAACAGTAATTAATGATCCATATCCTTACAGTTCACTGGAAAGATGATCGGTGGATAAATATTCAACTGGATTACATAAAGGAAAATATTAAGAAACCCTATAAAGTTTATGCTTACGTAAATCATATAGAAAAGGATTATTCTGATCAATTCTATTACTCAAATACAGAAAACATTCAGGATCATGCCACCAAACTCAATCTGCTGGCTCAGGTCCCCATACAGGAAGGCGCACCCGACGATGACTGGCTGCTTTTTATGGATGGCGATGCTTTCCCGATCGGCGATGTTGTGTCCTACGTTGACCCTTTATTAAAACATTATCCCTTAGTGGCCGTACAGCGGCAGGAAAACCTGGAAGACAAACAACCGCATCCATTGTTTTGTGTGACAACGGTAGGATTCTGGAAAAAATATGAAGGAGACTGGCGGAAGGGTTATAAGTGGAAAAATAAACATAGTCTGGCTACGGATGTGGGAGGTAACCTTCTTGGTATATTGGAGCGCAACAATATTGATTGGTTCAGGATTTTGAGGACAAACAAAAAAGATCTTCACGTTCTTAATTTTGCTATTTATGGTGATATCGTTTATCATCATGGGGCATCTTTCAGACCCAACATTTCAAGGGTTGATAAAAATATTAATCCTTTTAAGCCGAACCGGTTTTTAGCTTTTTGCAAAAAATTCAGGTACTTACAAAACATTACCTTTTACTATAAAGGTAAGCACGAGCAAAAAATTAAGGTCAATAATAAAAAACTATCTGATGAGGTGTTTGAGAAGATCTTAGGCAGCAAAGAGTTTTATAAGTTTTTTCAGGAACCATGATTCAGGGAAAAGAAAGTTGAGCCATAAAAAACGGTTCAATAGCGTATTCATCTGGCAAGCCTGAATTAGAAACCGTTTTTTTATCACTCCTTTTCTTTCATCAAAAGCCTTCGGAGGCGTCAATTGACTTTTTTGCCTAAAGCCTGCCTGTGGATTGGGGGTATTTCAAAACAGATTCTTTACATAACGTCTCACCTTTAGTATTGTCTCTGGGAAATCACCTGTGGACAGTATATTCAACAGCTACACTGCCCTGTATTCCTTCAATTGGAGGATTTGATTTTTCAATTCTGACGGTCGCTTTTTGAGCCATTTTATAATCACTCAAAATCTGAAGGGCAATTTCCATAACAAGGGTTTCGAGTAAGGCCTCCTGTTGATTCATTCTTTTCTCAACAAGCCTGAAAACCGTTTCATAGTTTATGGTATTTTCTATTGTCCTGATGATTTCTTTGCCTTCATCATATTCAATTTCAACATTTACAACAAACCTGCCACCAACCCTATCCTCGCCGGGATAAAGGCCGTGGCAGGCATGAAAAATCAAATCTTTCAGAAAAATAGTCATCACTTGTGGCCGTCGGGTTGTATAGAACCGTGATTACGCTTAGGTTTCATAGAAATCAGGCATGTTCCAAAGCGCCAAGATACCTTTCAGCATCAAGGGCAGCCATGCACCCGCTACCGGCGGCAGTTACCGCCTGACGATACACTTTATCCTGCACATCACCGGCAGCAAAAACACCTTCAATATTGGTTTTGCTCGTTCCGGGAATGGTTTTTATATATCCGGCTTCATCCATATCGAGCCATCCTTCAAAAATTTTGCTGTTGGGCTGATGACCAATGGCTACGAAAAAAGCGCTCACTGGAATTTCCCTTTTTTCACCGGTTTGGTTATTGAAAATCCTGACGGCTTCCACTTTCTTTTCACCAAGAATTTCATCTGTTTCGCTGTGCCAGTAAATATTGATGTTGGAGGTTTTGGTCACCCTTTCCTGCATTACCTTACTTGCTTTCATGCCTTCCGGGCCCTTTCGAACGATCATATGAACCTGAGAACAGATTTTACTGAGGTAAAGCGCTTCTTCGCACGCGGTATCGCCTGCACCAACAATGGCTACTTCTTTATTGCGAAAAAAGAATCCGTCGCAAACAGCACAGGCACTTACTCCATGTCCATTCAACCTTTGTTCACTTTCAATTCCAAGCCATTTGGCCGATGCCCCGGTTGAAATAATTACGGCATCGGCACTCAACCATTTTTCTTCATCTACTTCCACTTTAAAAGGCTTGGTCGAAAAATCCACCTTGGTTACAATGCCGAAGCGGATATCCGCACCCATTCTGGAGGCTTGCTTTTCAAAATGAACCATCATTTCGGGACCTTGTACACCATCTGCATAGCCGGGATAATTTTCAACTTCCGTTGTTATGGTAAGTTGTCCACCGGGCTGAATACCCTGATACAAAACCGGATTCAAGCCTGCCCTCGATGCATAAATAGCAGCCGTATATCCTGCGGGTCCGCTGCCAATAATCAAACAATGTACATGTTCTGAAATGTTCATAATTCTAAAATTATTTTGCGCAAATATGATGGTTATCTTTTAATGGAGGGGGGACAATTGTTACCTACACCTGAAAATTGCGGGCCAAAGGGCTATCTTGGAATATTTAAAGATAATTCCTGTGCCGCATAGCCTCCCCAAATTCCAATAGCACCATTACTGATATTGGAAAGTACTTTTATAGGAACAGAAAAAGGATTTCCAACGTTTTGCTGGTTTTGTTCCCAGGTCCGCCAGAAATCGTAGGTCGCTTTGTCAATATTGGTCAGTTTCACTTTTACCCGGTCGCCCCTTCTGAAAAATCCGAATTCATCCTGATCAAATTCCTGATTACGGTCTTGTCCCCGAAAAACCTGAATTTCATAAGTAATACCGTCAACAATATTGTCATCAAAAACAGAATTCAAACCCGGGAAATAGGCGCTGTCGTTTCTCGATGTGTAATACCTGATATAATTTCCCAAACCCGGCGGGTCGGCTACCCTGGCAAAAACCACCACCCGGTTTGTATCGGGATTGTTCGGGGCGGGCTCCCACCAAAGACTATCGGATTTTTTGGTAAGATCAGGAATAGTAGTATTGGCTTCAAAGGTTTCCCCGTCTTTTGATATGGTCAATTTGTATGTTTTATTGAATTCACCCAACATAAGTGCGGCCGGATTAGATGTATCCACCGAATAGAAAAATACTGTACCTCCCGGTATTGGAATCCCATATTCGCGGAGCCGAACCGACCGTAACCCATCCGAAACCCTTACATCCGCATTTCTTACAAATGATTCTGTAAGCATGGTTGGAGTCAGTTTGTCAAAATATGCAAGGCTCCTGGTGATAATTACGCGGGGTGGTTGGCCGCTTTCTATATAGCCATCCACCACAAGTTTGGGCGGTTGTTCTTCCGGAACAAGTTCAATCACTTTTTCACAGGAAAAGAATAAAAAAGTGGCTAAAAAAGCAATAACATTAAAGGTCCGCATATGAATTGAGCACAAAAGTAACCATCAGGATAGCAAGTTGGATTTTCTAAATGTTAGCTCATTGATAAAAAGCAGGTATTTATTTTTGCCGCCATGGCCAACCAATGGTTTCAGTTTAAGCAATTCACCATTCACCAACAGCATGCTGCCATGAAGGTTACCACCGATGCCTGCCTGTTTGGAGCCCTGCAACCTGTTTTTGAAAACAGGGGCCGGGGAAAAAGACTTCTGGATATCGGTGCAGGAACGGGGCTTCTTTCGCTTATGTTGGCTCAGATGAACCCGCTATCCGACATAACCGGCGTTGAAATCGATTCGAAAACGGCGGAAGAAGCTCGTGCCAATGTGAATGGATCAGACTTTGCAGAAACCAAAATCATACACTCGGACATTCTGGATTTTGAACCGTATGAATTTTTTGACCACATAATTTCCAATCCGCCATTTTATGAATCCCAACTCACTTCGGAAAATATCCTGAAGAATATGGCACACCACAGTACAACATTAACCCTCGAAAGCCTTTTCAGAACAATCAACTCCCTGCTCAAACCGGAGGGTACATCTTCGGTTTTAATACCACATTACCGTGAAGCGGAAGCAAGATACCTTGCTTTGGCCCATTCTCTTTTTGCCCAAAAAACCATTCAGGTCAGGCAAACACCGGAACATGCTTACTTCCGTTCCATTATATTTTTTTCCAGAAAACCGGCCAACCCGGAAACTGCCGAAATCATTATTAGGGATGAAAATGGCAGATACACGCCGGAATTTACCAAATTGCTG
>JALOMX010000228.1 GCA_025455245.1 Chitinophagaceae bacterium | reverse complement strand
ACCCCAAAATACAAAGACCTTCTGGAAAAAGAACAAATTGAATTTTATCCAAACCCGGATGTAAAACCTTTATGGATTATTCCACAGGACATTTCGCGCGTAATCGAAAGCACCCTAAGCAATGCAGCTTACTGGACTTTGAAAAAAGAAAAACAGGGCGTAGCCGATTACAAACCCCTGATAAAAATTAATATCACTGACCTGCAGTCCGAAACAGAGATCAGTATTTCAGACAATGGCCTGGGCATAACAGAACAAAGTATCAATAAGATTTTTCAGCCATTTTATACCACCAAACCCGCCGGGGAGGGAACAGGTCTTGGACTTTCACTTACTTATGATATTATCACAAGAGGATACGGAGGTTCTATTTCAGTAAAAAGCAAAGAAGGTGAAGGGGCAACATTTATTGTTCGAATCCCGAAACAAAATCCCTGAAAACAAAAACCCTCCGGAGTAATCCGGAAGGTTCATGTCGTGTTTTCGTTCCTTTACAGGAACAAAATCCGTACATTCTATCCCTGTCTTTTTTTCAATGTCTCCCCGAAAAAGGAGGGTGACCTTGAAGGTTCGTTTACCAATGCGCTCATTTATGAGAAGCGCTTTGAAAAATCTCTTTTAGCCGAGGTAAGCTTTGAGTGAATTGCTGTAACGGGCCTTTTGGAGACGCTTAATGGCGCGCTCTTTAATTTGACGGATACGCTCTTTGGTAAGGTCGTATTTCTGTCCTATTTGTTCGATGGTTACTCCGTTTTCACCATCCAAACCAAAGTAGGCGGCCACAATTTCAGCCTCACGGGGGCTCAGGGATTTCAGCACCCGGCGGATTTCTTCACGCAGCGAATCCTTCATCACATCGTCGTCGGTGTCTTCACTGCCTTCAAGCAAGTCGCCCATGGCCACATCTTCGGCTTCGTGCACGGGGGCATCAAGGCTGCTGTGGCGGGTGTTGCTTTGAAAAATGTTGTTGATCTCGGTTTCGCTCATTTCGAGTATTTCTGCTAATTCTTCGGTAGAAGGTTCGCGTTCATGCTCCTGTTCGAAAGCCATGTAGGCCTTGTTGGCCTTGTTGTAGGTGCCAATTTTGTTTTGAGGCAGGCGGACTAATCTGCCTTGCTCTGCCAACGCCTGCAGGATGGATTGGCGAATCCACCATACCGCGTAAGAAATAAATTTGAAACCCTTGGTTTCATCAAATCTCTGGGCCGCTTTTATAAGGCCCAGGTTACCTTCGTTAATGAGGTCACTTAGGGACAAGCCCTGATGTTGATACTGCTTCGCCACCGATACCACAAAACGGAGGTTCGCTGTAGTAAGCCTTTCCAGTGCACGCTGATCGCCCATTTTGATCCTTTGGGCCAGAATGGTCTCCTCTTCCGGGGTGATCATCCCGATTTTTGAAATCTCCTGGAGATACTTTTCTACCGCTTGCGAGTCCCTGTTGGTAATCTGGGTAGCGATTTTTAATTGCCTCATATATAGAAAACTGATTTACAACGAAATGTAGTATCAAAAATTTGAATTTTCTGCATTCCTCCCGATGAATTTTGTTAACAATGTTAATAAATATTCAAAATGGGGGTGCAAAGGTACTAAACTAACATCGCATTTCATAGAGATGATTAGGTAATATTTCCATAAAACAATATCCTGCCTTAGGTAATTACCTCATTTTCTTCAAATTGTTTCAGATACTTTGTTATTTATATTGAAATCAACCTGTTGTAACCCTTTAAGGTATTGGGCCCAGGCCCCTTGCAGCAAAAATTTAACAAGGTTTCATTTACCTTTAGCCCGTATGATTGAAAATGCAAAAGATCTGAGGGCTATTTTTCCTGAATTTGAACCGGCCCTTATGGAAGACATTCTGAGTTGTTGCGCCATGCGTGAGATTCCTGCCGGAACAGTCATTATGCGTTCCGGACAGTTTATCAGGAGTACCGTGTTGGTTTTGGAAGGATTAATTAAGGTTTACAGGACCGATGACGATGGCAATGAGTTTTTCATGTACCATCTTGGTCCGGGAGATGCCTGTGCACTCAGTATGACCTGTGCAATCAGTTCGGAAAAAAGCGCCATTTCAGCCAAAACAAGCAAGGATTCAACCCTCATGATGATTCCCATTGAAAAAATGGATGAATGGATGAGTGAATACAGAAGCTGGTATCAGTTTGTTGTAAAAACCTACCGCATCCGTTTTGATGAACTTTTACAAACACTGGACAGCGTAGCGTTCAGGCATATGGACGAGCGCATAGAATTTTACCTGAAAAGACACAAGGAAAAGCTTGGCACCAATATCATTCCTGTAACCCATCAGGAAATTGCTCAGGAACTAAACTCAAGCAGGGAAGTAATTTCAAGGTTACTGAAAAAGCTTTCAGAGATGGGGAAAATTAAGCTGAACAGGTATAATATTGAAATCATCGACTTATAACCTGGCAGAAGTTTAAAAAGATTTCTTTTACCCATATTTCCCGACCCGGGAAGCAAAAAGCCCATAAATATTAAGCTCAAGGGATTTAATCGGGTAGCAGGATAGTAGGCCTATCTGGAATAAAGTCATTTTGCAAAGACACTGAAAAGCAAGGTGATTATTATTCTTTTCGGTTGATCTCTGGATTGTCTTTAATAAGGTAAAAACAAGCAGACCTAAAGCCCAATCGGGTCATGTTGACCTTTTGCATTCATTATACCCGCTCCAAGACCAACTCTGCACCATACAAAGTGTTAAAAAGTTATTTGAACAAGATCTTTATTTCTTTGAAATATGTTTTGACTCCCATTCAAACAAAGGAGTGACGATTGTCACAAAAAACATCTGTTTCATGTTCCACTTTTGTACCGGTTGTTTATTAATCCAAAAACAAAAAACTATCGAACATGAAAATTGAACAGATTTACACCGGTTGTCTTGCTCAGGGAGCATACTACATTGAAAGCGAAGGGGAAGCCGCCGTCATTGACCCGCTTCGTGAAGTTCAGCCTTATATAGAAAAGGCAGAAAAAGACAATGCAAGGATTGCATATGTTTTTGAAACGCATTTTCATGCCGACTTTGTGAGCGGTCACATTGATCTTTCCAAAAAAACAGGGGCACCCATCGTTTTTGGCCCCACAGCAAAGCCCGGATTCGATGCCATAGTTGCTGAAGATGGTCAGGAATTCCAAATCGGTAAGATTAAAATCAGGGTGATCCATACCCCCGGTCATACCATGGAAAGCACCTGCTTTTTGGTGATAGATGAGCATGGTAAAGAAACCGGTTTGTTCAGTGGCGATACGTTGTTTATTGGAGATGTTGGCCGTCCTGATCTGGCTCAAAAAGTAATTGCAGAACTTACACAGGAAAAACTTGCGGCCCATCTTTATGATTCCCTCCGCAATAAAATCATGCCCTTAAGTGATGATATTATAGTTTATCCTGCTCATGGCGCCGGCAGTGCCTGTGGCAAGAACATGAGTAAGGAAACTACGGATACCCTGGGAAATCAAAAGCGCACAAACTACGCTTTACAACCAATGACAAAAGAAGCATTTATCAAGGAAGTTTTAACGGGACTTACTCCTCCCCCTGCCTACTTCCCTGCCAATGTAATCATGAATATTACAGGCTACGACAGCATTGATCAGGTACTGGAACGCGGGCAACAAGCCCTTAGCCCCGCAGCATTTGAAGCCGCTGCGAATGAAACGGCAGCCATTATCCTGGATACCCGTGATGCTCAGGTTTTTGCAAAAGGATTCATTCCCAATTCAATCAACATTGGCATTGATGGCAACTTTGCTCCATGGGCAGGAGCACTCATTCCTGACATCAAACAGGAAATATTGCTGGTAGCCGATGAAGGACGTGAAGAAGAAGTTGTAACAAGACTTGCAAGGGTTGGATACGATTACACCATCGGATACCTGAAAGGCGGATTTGAAGCCTGGAAAGCTGCAGGCCTTGAAGTAGATACCATTGAAAGTGTAACTGCCGATGAACTGGCTGCTTTAGCTGAAAATGGCCCGATAAATATCCTGGATGTCCGCAAGAAAAGCGAATTCGACAGCGAGCATGTAATAGATGCTGAAAACGCGCCGCTGGATTACATCAATGATAGCATGCTGTTGGTTGACAAAAACAAGCAATACTATGTTCATTGCGGAGGGGGATACCGTTCCATGATCTTTATTTCAATCCTTCGTGCAAGGGGTTATGACAATCTGATTGACGTTAAGGATGGATTTAAGTCTTTAAAGGAAACCGGCAAGTTCAAAGTAAGTGATTATGTATGCCCAAGCACCATGTTGTAAGGAATGATTGATCATAAAATAGGTAAAAAAATAAGTTGAATAATTCAATACCCGGGTGAAGGAAACAAAACCCGGGTATTCTTAAAACAAGAAAATTAACCAAAAAGATGAATGAAATTTTGAAAAATCCAAATGTTGTATTTGTAGATGTACGCGAAGAATGGGAATTTGAGCACGATCATTTACCCAATGCAGTTCATATCCCCCTTCAGGAAGTAGCTTTTCGTATTCCTGATTTAAGAAAGGTGGAGGGTCCTGTAGTGCTGTATTGCCGTAGTGGTAACAGAAGTGGAATGGCTGCAAGGCTATTGCAACAGGCAGGACTTCAGAATGTGTA
>JALOMX010000227.1 GCA_025455245.1 Chitinophagaceae bacterium | reverse complement strand
CGGCGCCAGTGGGTTATAGTAAATGGGGCGGGGCAGGTGCCGGTATTTTTCATCGGCATATTTTTTAACTTCCTCCCATTTGCCGTTGGCTTCAATCCACCTTTCGCATTGTTGATCAATGGCGGCATTCATAAAAAAGGCTAACAACATAGGTGCAGGCCCGTTGATGGTCATGCTTACACTGGTATTGGGAGCACAGAGATCGAAGCCGCTGTATAGTTTTTTGGCATCGTCGAGGGTGGCAATGCTTACCCCGCTGTTGCCAATTTTGCCATAAATATCGGGGCGATGGCCGGGGTCTTCGCCGTAAAGGGTTACACTATCAAAAGCCGTGCTTAGGCGCTTGGCCGGCTGTCCATGGCTTACATAATGAAAGCGCTTATTGGTTCGCTCGGGCCCGCCCTCTCCCGCGAACATGCGTGTTGGGTCTTCGCCTTCGCGCTTCAGTGGAAACACACCGGCCGTGTAGGGAAATTCGCCGGGCACGTTTTCCTGGAGTTGCCATTTGAGTATATCGCCCCAGTCCCTGTATTTGGGAAGCACCACTCGTGGAATTTTTGTTCCGCTGAGCGAGGTAACGGTCAGTGGTTGACGTATTACCTTATCGCGCACTTTGTATTCAAACACATCACCGCTGTACTGCTTTTGTATATCTTTCCACTGCTCGAGCAAAGCTTTTGCATCGGGGTGCAGTTTCTTTTCGATTTCTGCCTTCTTATTTTCAAGTAATATTTTATCCATTTGTGCTTGCGTTTTGTCATCTGTTTACGCAGCAACCTGCTGCGCAAATAGATTAATTCAAGATTTTCATTACTCCATCCAGCTTATACATATCACTCGCTATGTCACTTTGCTCTTTTACCCATGTGTTATAGTTGCGAACAGCATCGCTTATTTCGCTCAGGTAGCGTACACGCGATGGGGGTATTATTGCCTGCGATACTTCCGCCGTTTTTCCATAATCACCGGCTATCCAGTCAACGCCTGTTTTGCTACGAAGTGCATTCAGCAGCAGATCAAACAGTTTGTTTACGCCGGTATCGTTGAATTTGCTGGCCATGGTTCCTACAATGGGAAGTTCATCATCTTTCGCTGTCCACAATGCATGGTTGCGTTTGTATTGCTTACGCACATCGGCCAATGCATCCAATGCGCCTGCCTTGTCAAACTTATTGATGGCAATTACATCAGCATAGTCAAGCATATTTATCTTTTCCAGTTGCGATGCCGCGCCGTATTCCGGCGTCATTACGTACATACTTGCATCGCAATAGTCGAGTATGCTTGCATCGCTTTGACCAACGCCTGCACTCTCGAGGATGATGAAATCAAACCCTTCTTCTTTGCAGATATTTACCGCTTCTTTCAGGTGGCTGCTCACGGCCGTGTTGTCTTCGCGGGTGGCCAGGCTGCGCATATAGGCGCGCGGATGGCTGATGGCATTCATGCGGATGCGATCACCCAATAGCGCACCACCGGTTTTCTTTTTGGAGGGGTCAACAGAAATGACTGCGATGGTTTTTTCGGGAAACTGGTTCAGGTATCTACGTACGATTTCGTCTGTAACCGAGGACTTTCCGGCTCCGCCCGTACCGGTGATGCCAAGTACAGGTGCGCCGCTTTTCAGCAATTCCGCTTTTTCCGGAGATGGATTGTTTTCGGCAAGGGTGATTGCCCGGGCGACTTTGCGTATATCTTTTACCTCGTCCATTACGGTATGGTCTGCCCATTTTTCAGGTGCAGCATCATACTCAGGGATTGCCTCTTTGCAACGGCTGATGACATCTTCAATCATGCCCTCAAGCCCCATAGCCCGCCCGTCATCGGGGCTGTAAATTCGTTCAATACCGTAATGATGGAGTTCCCTGATTTCTTCCGGCAAAATGGTACCGCCTCCTCCGCCAAAGATCCTGATATGACCGCATCCTGATTGATCGAGCAGGTCTTTCATATACTGGAAAAACTCAATGTGCCCTCCCTGATAACTTGTGATGGCTATCCCGTTGGCATCTTCTTCAATGGCGGCTTCCACAATTTCTTTTACACTTCGGTTGTGGCCGAGGTGAATGATCTCGGCGCCTTTGCTTTGCAGCACACGGCGCATAATATTAATGGCGGCATCATGGCCATCGAAGAGGGATGCCGCGGTAACAATCCGGATTTTACTCATAATATTCCAATAAAGAATGGCAGCAATCTTTTTCCAAAAGGCAAAAATAGTGGTTGATGGGTGCAAAAAACTAACGGCCGTTCGTTAAAATGTAAATCATTTACAGAGGTTTGACTGTTAAATGAAAATGTATAGTTAATAATTTTGCTCAAATTTTAATATGAAAAAGATTTTCTTTCTGATCATTCTGGTTACAAGTGTATCCTACCTTTCAGCACAGAACAGGAGGCCTGTTGAAGAAGATAAACCTATTACCGTTGATGGAATAGAACTTGGTTACATAATTACTGAGGAAGATAGTCGTACTGCGGGAAAAGAGGAGTTTTCAAGGTTTAAAATCACTTTTTATGCAAACAACGGAGGCTGCTCCCGGGTATACCGCCTCAGGGAAAATAATTCATCGGATTTGCCCACCAACCTTGTGGCATCATTTTATGTAAGGAATGCAAATGGTAAACGTATGACCTCGCGCGATGTGCAGTTGACCGCCAATTCCTGGTATGTAGCTGTAAAAACGACGGAGAAAAATGCCGAAGGAAAGGACGTAGAAAAAGTTCGTGAAATGATGGCAGGTTATATTTTCCGGTTAGGAGATCACCTAGAGGAATCAATTACGGCCCTGGTCCCTCTGGGGGAAAGGCCGAAGGTAGAAGTCATCCTGCACCGCAGCAGCGACCTTTAATCTTTTTCGTTAAAGGGGCAAGTTTCAATGAATATTGCCAAAATTGTATTGCAGGCCCAATGAAAGGTTCAGGCCGCGCAACGACCGATCACCATGACTTCCGGCGATGGTAAGTTGTTGCTGTATCCTGAATCCCTCCATACCCCTGAAGCCAAAATTGAGGCTGTAACCCCCCTCTGTTATGGGTAAAGATTTTGCTGAAAGGTCATTCAACATCCGCGGCATAAGCTCGGCTTCGTTCAGGTCCGTACTAATATTTTTAAAATAAATACGGCTGAATTTAAAGAAATAGCTGATATTAAAATAGGGCGACGGTACAAAACTAATATGGGGTTGCCAGTAAAGCCTGAAGGTGTTATAACGCAGGTTCCTTTGGTAATTAATACCGGCTACTTCGTTTTGTTCGTTCATAACAGACCTTCCGGTTCCCATTCCTCCCCATAAATGCATCACGATGGATTTTGATCTGTTGAGGGGAAGAAATCCGCCGGTGCCCAATTCAAATTCGTGACGTTTATAAAAAACGGTAGAGGTCCCAATGCTGTCAGGTACCGGAACAATAAAATCGCTTTTGAGGAGGAATTGATCTTTTTCGTTTCTGAAGCTGTACCGTCCCTGAACCCCGAAATTTTTGTGAAAGGAATAGGCACCCAAAAAGTCGCCACCCCTTGCATGTCCATTTGTTGTATTTAATTTGGACGATCCGTAAGATGCCTGCGCAAAACCCTGTCCTTTCTTATTAAAAGCCGGCACATTTACGGTAGTTGTGGTATAAACATAGCGTGGTGTGCGGCACGACATCAGACATAATACCCCCAACAGGTTGCAGAATATTTTTAAAGGCAGGTTTTGCATAAATGATAAGATTTGGTTTTTATAGTGCTGCAATCACACTGATCTCAACATTCACATTTTTAGGCAATGTTTTTACCGCGACTGTTTCACGAGCGGGGTATTTTCCGGTAAAATATTTTCCGTAAACCTCATTCACGGTTCCAAAATGACTCATATCACTCAGAAAAATGGTGGTTTTTACCACATGTGAAAATCCGATTCCTGCAGTAGCCAAAACAGCCTTCAGGTTGTCCATTACCCTGCGGGTTTCTGATTCAATGTCAGAACAAACCAATTCTCCTGTCTTAGGGTCAAGAGCAATCTGACCACTGACAAACAGAAATCCATTGGCCTTAACGGCCTGACTGTAGGGTCCGATTGGTTCAGGTGCTTCCGGAGTTTGAATGATGGTTTTTTCCATAATTAATGATATTTTAATGGTGGCTACGAAAATAAAGCATTGTGACTTTACCGTGATAAAACGACATTTGCACCTTCGCACCAATAATGTAATAGCAATAAATGACGATTGTTCACACAATTCAGGCCCCCGGTGATTCTTTTTTTTATGAGCGATGCACGGCTGCAGGATTTACATCCCTGAAAGTGGACCATGCAAAAGATTTTGTTCTTTATCCCGATGCTTGCCTTTTTATAGATGCTTCTTTTGATGGTTTTTTTGCTGATATAAGTGCTCCATTGTTGTTTCATGCACCTGCACATGTATTTGCGGAATTACCTTTGGCGCCGATGAACAGCGGCAGATTTTGTGCATGGCCGGGCTTTCTTGAGCGAAGTGTTTGGGAAATTGCAACCCCAAACGGTCTGTCTTTTCCCGGCGAATCCATCATGGCAGCTTTGGGAATTAAGTTGAAACTGGTAAAAGATATTCCCGGCCTGATTGGGCCAAGGGTTTTGAGTACCATTATCAACGAAGCTGCATTTACCATTGCTGAGGGGGTGGCTGCGGCAGCGGATAT
>JALOMX010000226.1 GCA_025455245.1 Chitinophagaceae bacterium | reverse complement strand
TTCTTAAGCAGTTCCGGACTCCTGAATGCTTTTGCATTTTGCGGGAAAACTGCCTGGTGGCAAACCTGCAGGTAAAAGGATTATTCATTCAGGAAGTAAAAGCAGTTCTCAAGTGTTTTATAAACCATTATTTTTCAAAAATATTAAAACAGAGCGATAAGAACATCCCTTACTCAAACAATCTCCTTTATTTCGGGCAATCAGGCGGCCTGGATTTTCTATTAAAACTTTTGATCAGGAATAGGATTCAAGGTGTTTACTAAAAGGACTATGTAAAACATTACCCTCTTAAATAGCCTTACCTGAATTTTTAAATGAACATTCCATTTTTCCCTAACAAATGTCATTTGCCATCACCATCAAAGTGTTACTTTTACACGCCTTTTTAAAAACGGCATTTTATCCATTTTTTTAAAAATTCAAGAAACAAATAATAAATAGTTTATGCCTTACATCGCATCCATCCACGCCCGGCAAATACTCGACAGCCGCGGCAACCCCACAGTAGAAGTTGACGTATTAACCGACGAAGGAGCCCTTGGCCGCGCGGCCGTTCCTTCCGGAGCTTCCACCGGCATTCACGAAGCCGTAGAACTGCGCGACAATGACAAAAGCGTTTACCTTGGAAAAGGTGTTTTAAACGCAGTGAATAATGTAAATGATATCATCGCCAACGAATTGGCCGGTTGGGATGTAGCCGATCAGGCAGGAATTGACAATGCCATGATCCAACTCGATGGCACGCCCAACAAAGGAAAACTGGGCGCCAATGCCATTCTGGCCGTAAGCCTTGCAGTGGCAAAAGCCGCGGCAGAAGAAGCCGGACTTCCACTGTACCGCTATGTTGGAGGCACCAACGCCCGTACACTGCCCGTACCCATGATGAACATCATCAACGGAGGTTCGCATGCAGATAACAAGATCGACTTCCAGGAATTTATGGTAATGCCTAAAGGCGCATCGAGTTTCAGTGAAGGTCTTCGCTGGGGAACCGAAGTTTTCCATGCGCTTAAAACTGTTTTGAAGAAAAAAGGATACAGCACCAACGTAGGTGATGAAGGTGGTTTTGCCCCTAACATCCAAAGCAACGAAGAAGCTATTGAAACCGTGCTTACGGCTATTGAAGCAGCAGGATACAAGGCAGGCGAACAAATTGCCATTGCGCTGGACCCGGCGGTTAGCGAATTGTACGACAGCCAGAAGAAAATGTATGTATTCCATAAGAGCGATGGCCGCGAACTGACGAGCGAACAAATGGTGGAATACTGGGCAAACTGGGTAAAACAATACCCCATTGTAAGTATCGAAGATGGTATGGCCGAAGATGACTGGGATGGCTGGAAAGCGCTTACAGATGCTGTTGGCAGCAAAATACAGTTGGTTGGCGACGACTTTTTTGTAACCAATGTGAACCGCTTAAGCATGGGCATTGAAAAAGGTATTGCCAATGGCCTGCTGGTAAAAGTAAATCAGATTGGCAGCCTTACCGAAACCATCAACGCGGTAACCATGGCACAGCACGCAGGTTATAATACCATTATGAGCCACCGTAGCGGAGAAACAGAAGACACAACCATTGCCGACCTTGCTGTGGCACTCAACTGCGGACAAATTAAAACCGGTAGCGCAAGCCGTACAGACAGGATCGCGAAATACAATCAGCTCATTCGTATTGAAGAACTATTGGAAGAAAGCGGAATTTACCCCGGTAACAAGTTGAAATTCGGTAAATAAATTCAGAATTATTATTACGATTCATCGCCGGTGGTTACCTATCATCGGCGATGTTTTTTTGTGAACATGTGCACAACAGGATCAGCACAGTTTCGTTAAATGTTTAACATCTTTGCAGCATGCATAAATCTTTCCTTTTTAGATACAAATTGCATTACCTGATTGCCCTTGCCGGCTTTGCGGTGTGGATGCTTTTTTTTGACGAAAAGGACTATTTCACCCAACAAAAACGCAAAAAAGAACTGCAAAAACTGGAACAGAAAATAGAATACTACAAAACGGAAATAGCCGAAACCCGCAAACAGGTTAATGCCCTTGATAAAGACCCTGCCATGCTTGAAAAATATGCCAGGGAAAAATATTTCATGAAAAGGGACAATGAAGATGTGTATATCATCGAGCTCCCGAACGACTCCATCCAAAGCAAGGTTGAGTAAACCCACACCAAAAATTGGCTGATAATCAGTGTTTTTTTCTGCCTGTACAATATTGAACCAATTGTGCCGTTATTATTACATCTTTTTCACAATCGATTCAATCTGCCAATGTACAACTTTACGCCTGAAGATTTACTTCAATACCATTACGGAGAGCTTGAAGCCGACCTGATACCATTGATAGAAAAAGCGCTCGCTGAAGACTGGGCACTCCATGAAAAATATTCAGTTATTAAAGAGGCAAGCACAAGGCTTGAAAAATCCATGTGTAGCCCAAGATCTGAAGTAATGGATAGAATCATGGCCTATGCCACCTCAAAACTGGCACAGTCCGTTGAGGAATAATTACCCTTTTATTCAGAAGGACCAACGCTTTTTGTACAAAAGCGTTTTTTTGCATTATGACCAGAAAGGAAAGGTACAAAGCAGTCATTGATTATTTCCGGGAAAATGTTCCGATTGCAGAAACAGAATTGGTTTACGATAACCCCTTCCAGTTGCTTGTTGCTGTTATTTTGTCGGCACAGTGCACAGATAAGCGGGTCAATATGACCACGCCGGCTATTTTTGAACGGTATCCGGGGCCGGAGCAATTATCCGGGGCTACTTTTGAAGAACTTTTTCCATTGATCAGAAGCATTAGTTATCCGAACAATAAAACCAAACACCTGATCGGGATGGCAAAAATGCTGATGACAGAATTTGGGGGAAAGGTTCCCATGACTGTAGAAGCCCTGGTAAAATTACCCGGTGTGGGCAGAAAAACGGCAAACGTAATAACCAGTGTCATCGATGCACAACCCAATATGGCCGTTGACACCCATGTTTTCAGGGTAAGTGCGCGGATTGGCCTTACCTACAAAGCCACTACCCCGCTCGCCGCCGAAAAGCAACTTACGGAGCACATCCCCAGTGAACTTGTTCATAAGGCACATCATTGGCTCATATTGCACGGCAGGTACACCTGCACTGCAAGGCAACCCAAATGCGATCAATGCGGATTGACCGATTATTGCAAATTTTTTAAACAAAATCAAAGAAAGGTTGAAAAAACCGAACAAAATTCAGGAGATTAAAGATCACCGGATAGTTGAATAATGTAAAAAACCTATTTTGCATCTAGAAATGGTTTTTATAAAAAATAAGCTCTTCTCAGGAACTTTAATGTGTGTCCTGTTTTGGCTTGGTCCAACCCTGGTAAAGGGTCAGGGCTACCATTTTTACGATTTCAATCATTATGAACCCGAGTTTTTGTATGATGTCGGGTTGCACCTTGGGGTCATGAATTGTGTAACTGACCTGGGAGGTAACAGACATGGTACACAAAGTATTACCGCTTACACGGCAAAAAGCAGTCAGATTTCGGGGGGCGTATCATTTACGGGTACGTACAAAGATTTTCTGGCTTTGAGGCTTGAAGGCAATATTGGCAGGATAGCTCAATACGACAGCACCCTATCCAATGCAACCCATTTCAGTGCAAAGGGGCGCTATGAAAGGAACCTTCATTTTCGCAGTCCGGTTTATGATGTATTTGCAGCCCTGGAAGTACATCCCCTTTATTTTTTCGATAATCAGGCAAATGATGGTAATCCCAGAAGGCTTTCTCCATACATCTCTGTTGGAATTGGCATAATGGGTTTCAATCCACAGGCAGAGTATCAGGGCGAGTGGATCGACCTTCACCCGTTAAGACTTGAAGGACAGGGTTTTGCTGAATACCCCGACCACAAACCCTATAACAAATCCGCCATTATTTATCCAACCGGTATTGGCTTTCGATACGAAGTAAACCGCTCCTTTTATTTCAGGGTGGAATTGACACACCGGTTCACTTCAACCGATTATCTGGATGATGTACACAATGCCAACTGGGTAAATCCTGCGCTATTTTTCAACTACCTTCCTTCAGATCAGGCCATAATAGCTTCAGAATTATATAATAGAAGTGTACTGATTAACCCACCGAGGAATACCCGGCCAAGGGGCAACCCCAACGATAATGACACTTACTGGTCAACAAGTTTTAAGATCGGCACCATTATCAACAGGAAAAGTACGGTGTACAAAGGCTACAAAAGAGGTATTAAATGCCCCAAACCCTGAGCCGGGGAGTTCCAATTATCCTACTTTCAGATACTGCTGAAGATCCTTAACATATTGCTCAAAAGCATCGATACCTTTTGGGGTAATCTTACAAAGTGTTTGCGGATAATTGTCTTTGAATTGCTTGGTTATTTCAATATAGCCTGCATCTTTTAATTTATTCAATTGCACACTTAAATTTCCCGCGGTTGAATTGGTCTTTTCGCGGATATAGGTAAACTCGGCTTCCTTTACACTGATAAGCAGCGACATGGCAGCCAACCTTAACTGTGAATGCAATATGGGATCAAGTTCCTTAAACATGTGCTTTATCGCTGCTTTGGGTATACCTAAACCTCAACATCAATCCGGGAATCAA
This sequence comes from Chitinophagaceae bacterium, assembly GCA_025455245.1. Lineage (GTDB taxonomy): Bacteria > Bacteroidota > Bacteroidia > Chitinophagales > Chitinophagaceae > Phnomibacter. The sequence continues at coordinate 33 of JALOMX010000226.1, read as the reverse complement.
CCAATTTACCAAACCTGAAATACCCATCAGGAG
>JALOMX010000225.1 GCA_025455245.1 Chitinophagaceae bacterium | reverse complement strand
ATCCTGCAAATCATGGATGGTTACGCCTGCATTTATCTTATAAATTTCATTGATCATATACATTCTCTCACGCGTTATCATAATGCCATGGCTTTTACGTCCGCTCTTGTTGTGTTTCTGCAACAACTCCGCCGCCTTGCGACCAATCCCATTATCACGAATCAAAATATGTAATCTGTCTTCCGATGTCCTGATGTCAATATCCAGTTTACCATCCCCATCTTGCCGGTGCATCAGCCCGTGCCATATGGCATTTTCTATAAATGGCTGCAACAATAAGGGCGGAATAATCAGGGAGTCTGCGTCAATACCGTCACCTATTTGTATGTTGTAGGAAAATGATTTATTTAAACGCATAGCTTCTAACTGTATGTATAATTCGAGCGCTTTCAGTTCATTTACCAGCAACACCCATTCGCTTCGGCTGTTATCGAGCATCAGGCGCATCAGCCTGCTGAATTTGGTAAGGTATGAAGAGGCATTCAGTTTATCATTACTGAGGATGAAGTGGTTAATACTGTTAAGGCTGTTGAAAATAAAATGCGGGTTCATTTGCGCACGAAGCAGGTTCATCCTTATTTCAGCTATCTCATTTTCATATTGCCTTTTTACATCGGCTGCCTTCCGGATCCCCTTTATGTGCCGACGGGTAAAGAAAAAGGCGGCGGCAATACCCAACAACAAGAGACCTATCCGGACCCATGCATTCTCCCATAAGGCTTTTTTAAAGGTAAGCATCAAAGGTTGTGAAGCATACCAACGGATGCCGTCTGCCGAAGCCTCCACCACAAATGCATATTGCCCTGGAGGAATATTGTTGTAGCGCGCCACACGCTGCTTTCCTGCATAAATAAATCCCGTGTCGGAATTGGTTAACCTGTACCGGTACTGAATGTAGGGACCAAGCCGTAAGTCGGCGGCCAGAAAATTGAATTGAAGTGAGCGCTGATGAGGCTTTAGGGTTATGGAAGGCAGGCCCGGGTTAAATACACTGTCCTGTGACTGAATGGTGGTGATAAAAACGTTTAAAGCCGAGGTATCCGGTGAAACTTCATGGGGATTAAACACATTATACCCATCATTGCCTGCATACATTTTTCCTTCAGGAGAAAGGTAAAGAGCATTGTATCTGAAATCAGATGTGAGCACACCATCGCGTACCGTAAAAGAACGGAGTTTCTTGTCGTTTGGTTTGTACTGTGCAATACCCTGCAATCCGATCATCCATACATTTCCGAGGCTATCCAGCCTGACACCCATCAACTGTTCATTGAAAAGCCCATCCTTTCGGGAAAGGTGTTTGGTTATGTTGCGGTTCTTTTCATCAATGATCCTGAGTCCATCAAAACAGGCGGCATATATCAACCCCTTGCCATCACTGGCAAGACCATGTACGGGTGTAGCTCTTCCCAAACCCCGGTAAACGGTATCCAACTGATTGCGCACCGAATCGTATGCGTAAATACCACTGCTGACCGCAAACCACGTTGAACCCGCCGAAGGCAAAATGTAAAAACAGGACTGACCATTCAGTACACCCATCACCGGGTGCTGTTTGAAGCCCGTGCCCTTGCTTGTATAGGGATTAAAATGTGCCGGCCCCCCATCGGTGGCCACCCAAAAGCTTCCATGACCATCCGGAAGCAAGGCATAGGTGTCATTTCTTGGCCAGTTCACAAGGGCCGGTGTATTTTCAATACCATAAGTAACAAAGTTTTCTCCTTTCAGCATGGCAATGCCGGCGCCATAGGTACCTACCCAAATCCTGCCAAGACTATCGGCTATTATGGAACGAACTGTCCTTGGCGGCGTTTGGTTGTTACCCTTTGCATACACCCTGAACAAATACCCTTTATTACGACCGGGGTCCCACCGCATCAAACCATTATTGCCGCCAATCCATAAAGTGTTTTTATTTGAATAATAAATGCTGTGAATATTGGCATCATAGGTTTCGGCATTATCCAGGTCGAATTTTTTAACGGATGAAAAAGGCGGCGGCTTGATTTGGGTGTAACTCAATCCGCTTGAGGAAATAAAAAGGGTTCCTGTTTGGGTAACATAAGCCGTTCGGCAAAAATTATTGATGATGCTTGATGGATCAGCGGCACTATGCACCCACCTTCCGGCGCGTCTGTTTTTTACATCGGCAATGTACACTCCGTAATACCGGCTTGCCAGGGCATATTTACCATTGCCAAGGTTGGCCATGCCACCTATATATCCTCCAAAGGCAGTGCCATCATCTACCGGCCAACTATTAAGTAAATCCTGCTCACCCGTTTCAAGGTTCAGCATGCTTACCGTATCGCGACCGAAGCTGCCCACAAGCATGTGGTTGTCATCTACCTTTGCGGCGCACCACAAGTATAGCGTTTTGTAGGTTTTTAGTACAAGAGCTTTTTCAATATCTACCAATGCCGTTTGTTGACGGCTTGACATCAGCCATTGATCATCCTTCACCCATTGGATCAACATGGTTTTACCTTGCTTCATTACCAATCGGGTCAGGCCTTCATCAAAAATTAATGTTTTTTTGTTGGCTTTTTTTCTAAAAACAGCCTGTTCCGTCACCGCAAGTATATCGCCATGCCTTGTTTCAGCAAGGTACAAAACATCCTGTAACTGACTACCATTGTCCTGTGGCATCATTTCAAACCTCCCTTTACCTTTTTCCAGGTATTGCACCTGTTCGTTGGTGGCTACCCACATGGCACCTGATCGTGAACGGATGATATGGTTCACCTGGAAACCCTTCATTCCCCATTGATCATTTTGTGAAATGGTTTCGAGTTGTGCCCCATCAAAAATGCCAATGCCGCCGATTCCCCCAATCCACAGCCGTCCATAGGGGTCCTCGCAAAGCTGCAGTTCGCGGTGGCCGGGTAGCCCTTCGGCCATGGTAAGGTGCTTGAAGCTATACGATTGCCCCCGGGCAAGTTGCCCGGACAATAAAATCAGGATGGCTAAAAACTGTTTCATGCTTCAAACCCGAAATTAAGACGGATGGGTGGAAATAGCCCTATCTCATTGAGCCTTTGGCAATTGGTTTAGGGAAGTGAGGGTTTGCCTCTGCAGCTTTAATCGGTATAGCTTAATTAACAGGCTTGTGACTTTTTTAAAGTCTCCACCATTTGCCACTTCGGTACGGCAGATGAGATAATTGGCTCCTTACTTACCAATTGTCACCATCAAAAAATATGGGATACTGTCATTTTTTGCTTCTAAAATGTCGCAAAAGGAAGCTTATTGAAATTTTATACGACAAATTGGCTTTATAAACTTTATTTTACGACAAAAAATAACTACATTTGTATGTAATTTGTCGTGAAATGAAAGAAAAGGTCAAAAAAATAAGGGAAGAGGCGGAAGTAATTAAGCAGGTACTACAAGCCTTTAAACAAGGGGCTAGCCTTGAGGAAATCATGGCTGCTTCGGGGCTTGGTATTGAATTGCGCACCTTTCAACGACGTTTAGCGAGGCTCAAAGAAAGTGGTGAAGTCGTTGTATCGGGTGATACACGCGCTACCCGGTATCATTTGGCTGTAAAAGACAATGCAATCGGAGTCTTGTATGAGCCGGAATCTGCCTACGGTAAAAGCCGCTATGAAATACCATTATCTCCCGCAAGCCGGAAAATAATAGCTACGCTTTCTTTGCCGGAGGCACAGCGTACCCCGGTGGGGTATCAACGCGGTTTTCTTGAGGGTTATAAACCTGATACAGATAGTTTTCTTAGCCAAAGCGAAAAGGAAAAGCTTGCCAAAATGGGTAATACTGCCCGCCTGCACGAACCTGCAGGTACTTACGCAAGGGAAATCCTCAACCGGTTGCTGATTGACCTTTCATGGAACTCAAGCCGGCTTGAAGGGAATACCTATTCCCTGCTTGATACCGAGCGACTGATTTCCATGGGAGCGATAGCCGATTCCAAAACCACACTCGAAGCACAGATGATTTTGAACCATAAGGACGCGATTGAATTTATGGTGGAAGGCGCTGAAGAAATGGGATTTAACCGCTACACCCTGCTTAATTTGCATGCGCTGCTGTCTCACAACCTGCTTCCGGAACCCTCGGCCTCAGGCCGTTTGAGGCAAAAGGCGGTCGGCATCCACAAATCGGTGTTTACCCCATTGGCGGTGCCGCAGCTTATCGAAGAAATGTTTGACCTGATGCTCGTTAAGGCAGAAGCCATTGAAGACCCGTTTGAGCAGGCTTTTTTTGTGATGGTGCATTTACCCTATCTGCAGCCTTTTGATGATGTGAACAAACGGGTATCAAGGCTTGCAGTAAATATTCCGCTGAATCGCCATAATCTTGCGCCTCTTTCCTTTATTGATGTCCCCAACGATCTTTATATCCAAGGCATCCTCGGGATTTATGAATTGAATGAGATAGCCTTGATGAAGGATGTGTTTATGTGGGCGTATGAGCGCTCGTGCAACCGGTATGGGGCTATCCGGCAATCGCTTGGAGAGCCTGATCCTTTCAGGCTAAGGTACCGTGAGCAGATAAGAAGCCTGGTTACTGAAATTGTATCACAACAGTTCTCCATGGCAAAGGCGGCTGCCCAACACACCAGCATGCCCGGTACTGCACACCCCACCACAATCCAAGCCATCGCCTCTTGATGGCTTGGATTGTGGTGGGGTGTGCAGTACCGGGCATGC
>JALOMX010000224.1 GCA_025455245.1 Chitinophagaceae bacterium | reverse complement strand
TTTCGCCAGGGATTTTAACGGCAAGCAGCCTGAATGGTATGAAACATTTACAAAAATTTTCTCCAAAGCCAATGAAGAAAATATAGCAATCATGCTTGTATCTAATGTACCCGATCAGGTAAATGATTTTTTTAATAAGCAAAAGAATTTTAAAGCCAACGTGCTTACTTGCGACGGTACGGTTATGAAAACAATGTTGCGCACCAAAAACGGAATCATAGCCATGAACGGCGCCGTGGTAAAAGGAAAATGGAGCGAAGCCAATATGAACGATATTGTAAAGTTTATGAACGAAAAAGGCTTTGATCAATAAAAACAAAACCCGTGCTGAAAAAAATAGACAAATACATTTTAAAAAAATTCATTTCTACATTCGTGTACGGCATTGTGCTGTTAACGTTTGTAACGATTGTAATTGACATCAGCGAAAAAGCGGATGATTTTGTTCAATCAGGTTTATCGGCGGGTGAGATCGTTACCAAGTATTACATTGGTTTCATACCGCACATTGTATCGATGCTGTTTCCCCTGTTTGTATTTATATCGGTTATTTTCTTCACAAGCAAAATGGCAGGGCGCAGCGAAATTGTAGCCATACTTGCAAGCGGTACGTCTTTCAATCGTTTCCTTCGTCCATATTGGATTGGTTCCATTTTGCTTGCATTGGTGCTATGGCTTGGCTATCGATATGTTACCCCGAAGGCAAACAGCCTGCGCACCGATTTTCAAACAAGGTATATCGATAAAAACTCCTTTACCACCACATCGGGTAGTTCGCTTTATTTCAGAAACGACAGCACGCACTACGGACAAATTTCATATTTCGATACCTCTATCAAACGGGGAACATCTTTTGTTTTGCAGGAAATAAAAAACAACCGCCTCGTAAAAAATGTGCGGGCTGATGCTTTGGTGTGGGATACTTTGAAAAACAAATGGCGCATTGAATTTGTGGTGGAAAGGACTTACGACAGCATCTACGAAACCGTTTCGCAATCCGACAGCCAATATATCAACCTGAACTTTAAACCGCAGGAATTTGTCAAAACAGAATTCACCAAAGATGTACTGACAACGCCTGAACTAATTGAACTGATCCGTAAAGAAAAACTACGCGGCAAAGAAGGCATCAATGATTTAATTGTTGAACGTTACCGAAGGGATGCTTCACCGGTTTCGATCATCATCCTTACGCTTATCGGAGTATCGGTATCTTCAAGAAAGGTTCGGGGCGGCAGCGGGCTTCACCTTGCCATCGGGTTTATTATTGCATCGCTGTTTATTCTTACCGATCGCTTTAGCACCATTTTCAGTACCAAGGGCGATTTTCCGCCGATGATTGCTGCATGGATGCCCAACCTCATTTTCTTTTTTGTAGCGTTATACCTTTTTGCCAAGGCTCCCAAGTGATTTCAGGTAAAAGATTAAACAAAACAGGTTGAAATATTAAAGTTTTGTAAACACCCTTATATCACAGAACCAATTGTTTAAGAAAATGGTTTAACATCTTAAACAAATTAATTCTATGAAAAAGATTTTTAAGTCTGCAATAGCGGTTTTTGCTATGGCTGCTATGACCAACATTGCATCTGCCCAAACCATCGTTGATGTAGCTGTTGGTTCAAAAGAACATTCAACCTTAGTAGCTGCCGTAAAAGCAGCCGGCCTTGTAGAAACATTGCAGGGAACAGGTCCTTTTACCGTATTTGCACCGGTAAACAGCGCATTTGCCAAACTGCCTGAAGGCACTGTAGCCACCCTGCTGAAGCCTGAAAACAAAGCAACTTTGACGGCTGTTCTTACCTACCACGTAGTAGCCGGAAACCTGATGGCTGCCGATGTTCTGAAAGCTATTGAAGCAGGTGGTGGAAAAGCAACCGTTACCACAGTTCAAGGTGCCTCTCTTACCGCTGCCGTTGAAGGAGGAAAAGTAGTGTTGACTGATGCTGCCGGTAACAAGTCAACCGTAGTAGCTACCGACCTTAAGGCAAGCAATGGTGTAATTCATGTGATTGATACCGTGGTATTGCCAAGCAAGTAATTTTCTTACTTCCATATAATGTGCGGGTTGCTTCTTTCCGGAGGCAACCCGTTTTTCTTTGTAAAAACATTTTCCCTTGACTAAAAAAACCTCATAAATCATGGTTCAGAATATTTTCTCTCTATATTTATTCCTGAAACAAATAATTTACCCTTGGCGATCTTCAGATTTTTCTTCATTACATCACTGGTTTTATTATCATTATCAGGTCATTCTCAGGTTACCATTACTTCCATTGATCCGCTAATTGTTGAGCGGTTTGATACCGTAACAATCAAGGGTACAGGACTATCGGGTGCAATCGAAGTATTCTTTGGTAATCAGCGCGCAAAATCTTTTGCAGCCGAAAGCGATACCATGTTGAAAGCGGTGATCAACCACGGTGCTGCGGGAAAAGTAAAAGTGAAAACCGCCAGTACAGAAGCCGAGTCGGCCGAAAGTATATTGGTATCTTATAATAGTGACCTGCTTTTTGTTGGAAGTTATAACGAAGATAGTCTGAATGTGATTCATCCTGAAGACGGGAAGGTAATCGGAAAAATAAGGCTGCCGCGAACGGTTGAATATTTCTGCATACTGCCTGACAATAAGACCGGTTTTGCATCTGATCCGGTAAAAGATTCGTTGTATGAAATTAGTTTAACGGAGTGGCGTGTAACGAGACAGATAAAAGTTGATGATATTACTTCGATAGAATACAACCCGGTGCATAAAACCCTGATGGTGGCGAGGGTAAATACTACGGGTGGGGTAAATATTACCATCAATGGACTGAGCCTCGAGACTTTGGTACAGGTGTCAGAAATGGTCTATGCAAGTACCGGCAACCATCCCAACATTGCATCACCGGTTACCAATGATAAAATGTACTTTAACCCGGCAGATAGCATTTTATGGTTTGCGAGGAATGTTTCTACTGGTCCATATATTTTAAATGCAAGGTTGAGTTTGCTGCAGCCTCCATTAGTACTCAGAAAATTTAATTCAGAAATTTACCCTCGACATGTTTATGGGTTCTCTACCTTAAACAACAGACTGTTTACTCTTTGTTTAACATTTGGACCTTCTTTAATAGGTCCATATACTCAATTGGTAGAAATGGATAGCCTTGCAAATTTTTCAGGGTTAGGATCTTTTCTTTTTTTTCCGAACGGACGATATACAGTCACTGTTTTTGCTCACTCAAAAAGCCTAAAGAGGCTTTATTGTGCTGATTATGCAAACCATACTTTCATGACGGTTGATCCTTTTTCTACCCAAAAATTGAGAAAAACATTGGGTGTAGCCGCTATGCCAACAAATATTGGAATAAGTCCCGTTAACCATCAGGGTTATACGCTAAACAGATCAAGCTCCTCCATTTCGGCAATCAATTTATCATCCGAGGTTGTTTCAAAAATCTTTAATATTGGTTTTCAGCCCAAAAATTACGAAGGGGGATTTGTAGCAAATTATAATCCCAATTATCAAAAGCCTGAGATCGAATCCATTTCTTCAATGGTGGCTCAAGCGGGCGATACCATTCATGCTTTTGGCAAGAAATTAGGTTCAATTTCCATGATCTCCATTGCCGGTATAAATGTTGACTGGTTCAAAGTGGATAATGATTCCACCATCAGGATAAAGGTTCCGGCTTCTTCCACAGGCCTTATAAAATTCTTTACTCCTTATGATGAAATTCCCTTCCAAATATTCAGGATTTGTTACCCAAATATTGCACTAAAGCAAAACAGGTTTGGCACTGAGACAGTATGCCCGGGTGAACCCTTTGTATTTCAAATAAAAGACAGTTCCCTCACTGATCTTTCAAAAATAAAATGGCTTGTAAATGGACAGTTAATAGGAAATGGTAAGTATTTCTCGGCTGCATTCAACCACCCCGATACGGTTTTAGCCATGTATTCTTTCGACAGTGGAAATTGTGCAGGCATTGATATTTTCTCAAACAGGACGATTGTCGACATCAGCACAGATCCGATTGCCGTTGTTACCATCCCGTACGATGTCCGTACACACCAATCCATTGCAATAAATACCCAATCCTTACAGCAATTTAAAAATTTTGATTTTCCTGCCGGATTAACAAGCTATGATACCCTCGATTTTTGTTCGGTAATCGATACGGCAAGAAAATATCTCTACCTCATTGGTCCAAAATGGAATAAATCAGTTTTTAAATTTAATATTCAAACCAAAGAACTTGAATTATCAAAAAGTCTGAACGCATACAATCAAAATCAATATGAAGAGGCTGCAGTATTGGGTAATGGTGGTAAATACCTCTATTACTGCACCGCAAATAAGGTGCTGGTTTATGAAACCGATTCTTTTAATCTGTTTAAATCCATAGATTTCCTATCAGGCGACTACCAAAACCTGAGAAATGACGGAAACAAAATCCGGGTATCCAAATTAACTTTTTCAGGCGGATATAAGGTTCATCATGTATTAATTGACACTGCCACCTTGCAGGTAGAATCTGACTATCTGGTCAATGGGATATCCTATTTTGCAGGATACAACGAACCATCCAATACCGGTTATGATTATTCAAATACAAAGATTTTTGAAACCAACCGAATGGACTCATTGCAAAGCAAAGAATTTACCCCGGCAATTGGAAATATAAATTTTGCAAAA
>JALOMX010000223.1 GCA_025455245.1 Chitinophagaceae bacterium | reverse complement strand
TGTCTTTGTGGCAGATGCATTTTTTTGCCACCAAGGCACAAAGACACAAAGGTTCACAATGCCTTCATATATGTAGCCAAATCCTTATCTCCCCTTCCACTGAGGCAAATCACCACCTGTTCACTTCCATCAAACTGCATATCATTCAGCACGGCAAATGCATGGGCCGTTTCCAGTGCCGGAATGATACCTTCGGTGCGGGCAACATGAAAAGCAGCAGACATGGCTTCATCATCAGTTGCACTCATAAAAATACCACGACCGGAATCAAAAAGGTTGGCATGCATAGGCCCTATACCGGGGTAATCAAGACCTGCTGATATGCTGTGCGGTTCCACCACCTGCCCGTCGTCGGTTTGCATCAGCAGACTTTTACTGCCATGCAGTATGCCCGGCTTTCCCAGCGCTGTGGTAGCGGCACTCATTCCACTGCTGATACCATGACCGGCCGCTTCAACGGCAACAATTTTTACCGATGGCTCATCCAGAAAATGATAAAAAGCACCGGCCGCATTGCTGCCACCGCCAACACAGGCAATGACATGTGTGGGTAGTTCGTCCCCTGTTTTCTCAAGCAATTGCGCGCGTATTTCTTCGCTGATCACACTTTGAAACCTTGCCACCATATCAGGATATGGATGCGGACCTACCACACTACCGATAATGTAATGCGTATCATGAGGATGATTGATCCAATCGCGGATGGCTTCGTTGGTTGCATCTTTTAAAGTCTTGCTACCACTAGTGGCAGGAATAACGGTTGCACCAAGCATTTTCATCCTTGCAACGTTTGGGGCTTGACGTTCAATATCCTTTTCCCCCATATACACAATGCACTCAATTCCTTTAAGGGCACAAACCGTTGCTGTGGCCACGCCATGCTGCCCGGCGCCGGTTTCAGCGATGATGCGCTTTTTGCCAAGCCTCTGTGCCAGCAATATCTGCCCAATGGTGTTATTGATCTTATGCGCGCCCGTATGGCAAAGATCTTCACGCTTCAGCCAGATTTGGGTGCCATATTGTTTACTCAACCTTTCTGCAAAAAACAAAGGCGTTGGCCTGCCCACATAATCGCTCAGCAGCGATTTAAACTCCTGCTGAAACTCCGATGCATACATAATCTCAAGGTAGCGCATGCGCAACTCCTCAACATTACGATGCAACATTTCGGGAATATAGGCACCGCCAAAACGACCATAATACCCATGAGCATTGGGTTGCCTGTAAGTCATCACTTCTGCTTCCATCATCATTTTACTGCTTTTAAAAATGCCTCAATTTTTGCAAGGTCTTTCACCCCGGGGGCTGTCTCAAACTTGCTGTTGATGTCAAGTGCAAAGAGAGCCTTTCCTGCGGTAGTTTCACCGAATTGTTTAATAGGCTCTGCATCGCCGGGCTCAATTCCACCACTTAAAAAATATGGCTTGCCCACTTTTACATCTTTCAGGAGGTTCCAGTCAAACTTTTTTCCCGTACCACCATAACCCGCACCGGCAGTATCAAATAAAAACATATCGCATACATCCATGTAATCGCGGATCTTGTATTCTATATTGTCATTTTCGCCAATACGAAAAACCTTAACTACTGAAATATAATCAGCTATCTTCTCACAAAACTTTGGCGTTTCATCGCCATGCAACTGAACCATATGCAGGCGGCATTCATCTACCATGCCTATAACTTCATCGGCACTTGCATTCACAAAAACTCCTACCCTGTTTATATTCTTAAACCCCTTTATCTGCTGTGTGGTCATATGCCGCAAAACATACCGGGGACTTTTCTGATAAAATATAAAGCCTGCAAAAGACACTCCCATTTTTTCAAGCGCCTCTACCTGTGCCGGCTGTGTCATGCCACATACTTTAACCCTCATACTGACAGTTCATTTTTCCCTTCCGGAAAAAAAGTTTTTCCTTTTTCCCGGAGGGTATTTAATTCGTTAACAAATGTGGCAAAGGCAATCGAAGGATCAGGTTGTTTCATAAAATACTCACCCATCAATAAACAATTAAATCCGCTTTGAAGCAACCTGGAAGCCACTTCTGCGCTGTGAATGCCGCTTTCAGCTACACGAACAGAATTTTCCGGCAGCATGTTTTGAAGGCGAATACTGTGCTCAATGTTTACATCAAAGTTTTTCAGATTACGGTTATTAATGCCGACAAGGTCTGCCTCAATGCATACATGCTGAAGTTCGCTTTCGTCGTGCAACTCAAGCAACACCTCCAACCCGATGGCATGGGCTTCCTGTGCAAGTTCCTTCACTTGTGAAGGACTTAATATGGCTGCAATCAATAAAATAATATCGGCACCATGCGCTTTTGCTTCGTGCAGCTGATAGGAATCAATGGTAAAATCTTTGCGAAGTATAGGAATCCGTATGGTTTTGCGAACCAGATCAAGATCATTCAGACTACCTCCGAAATATGTTGTATCCGTTAGTACTGATACTGCGGCAGCACCATTGGCTGCATACCCGGAGCTCACCTTTACCGGATCGGCATGCTCGTTGATCCATCCTTTTGAAGGCGATCGTCTTTTGAATTCGGTAATAATACCGGTCGTACTTCCTGAACGGATAGCCCCGGTAACAGAATACTTTTTAGCATGATATAAAGGACGATCAGACAGCATTGATCTTGGGAACATCCGTTTTGCAGAGCTCACCTCTTCCCTTTTGGTTTCAACTATTTTATCGAGAATGTTCATTACTGAAGTTCTATCAGTTTGTTGAGTGTATTCAATGCTTTGCCCGTTTCAAGGCTATCCACTGCCGCAAGATACGCGGTTTCATAATTTTTATATTTTCCGGTACAATGCAGGGCCATAGAGGCGTTAGCCAATACCACTGCATTTTGGGCCCAGGTTCCTTCACCTTTGATAATGCGCCTGAAGATTTGCGCGGCGGCTTCGGGTGTATCCCCTCCACGGATATCCTGCTCAAGAACAAGCCGCTTACCCAATTGTTCGGGTGTCATAATTTTTTCACCGTTCTGTGTAATAACTTTTGTATCGTTGGTAAGTGAAATTTCATCATATCCGTCAAGGCTATGTATAATGGTAAATGGCTTGCCCGATGCCTGCAGCAAATAGTTGTAGATCCTGCCCATTTCCTGCGAATACACACCCACTAACTGATATGCAGGATCTGCAGGATTTACCATGGGTCCAAGCATATTGAAAAAGGTACGAACACCGAGGTTTTTCCGGATAGGGGCCACCGCCTTCAATGCAGGATGAAACAAAGGTGCGTGCATAAACGTAATGCCTGCTGCTTCAATTTCCCTTTTCAGCTTATCGTTATCGTTACTAAACTTATAACCCAACTGCTCCATTACATTGCTGCTGCCGCTGATGGATGTAGCGCCATAGTTACCATGCTTAGCCACCGGCTGCCCGGCACCTGCAACTATAAAACACGCAAGTGTTGAGATATTGAAAGTATTTTTGCCATCACCTCCTGTACCCACAATATCAATGGTATCTTTCCTGTCAAGATCAACCGGAACACACAACTCCATTAATGCATCACGGAAACCCTGGAGTTCTTCAATTGTAATGCTCCGCATCAGGTACACGGTCATAAAGGAAGTAATCTCATGTTCGTTGTAAATACCCCTGCCTATATTGATCAGGACCTCACGGGCCGTTGACCTGTCAAGGGTTTTATACGTAAATAATTTTTGAAGTATATTTTTCATAATAGTAAATAGTCAATGGTCAATGGTGTGTAGGTTTGTAGTTAGGTGAGGGCATGTTGAAAATTCTATATTTAAATTTTTCGAATTTCAAATCGTACTTCGTGTTTCATTTTTCGTACTTCGTATTTTTCTCCTTTGGAATTTGGGATTTTTCCTTTTGGAATTTATGAATTTAACCAATTCTTCATAATCACTTCCCCCATCGGTGTCAGTACACTTTCGGGATGAAACTGAACGCCCTGAATGTCGTAGGTTTTATGCTGCATTGCCATAATCAATCCGTTCTCATCCTCTGCCGTAATTTCCAATTCTTCAGGAAGCCCCTCCTTGCTTACTACCCAGCTATGGTAACGGCCTACGTCAAACGTTTCCGGCATACCGGCAAACAGTTTACAGTTTGCAGTTAACAGTTTGCAGGGAAGAGCAACCCCATGGTAAACTTCTGACAAGTTAATGAGCATGCCCCCAAATGCTTCACCAATGGCCTGGTGACCAAGGCAAACACCGAGTATGGGTTTGGTGGCGGCATATTCCTTTATCAGGGGTAACAGCAAGCCGGCCTCCGTTGGTATACCCGGACCCGGAGAAAGAATGATCTTATCATAAGCCTTCACCTTCTCAAGCGGAATTTCATCATTCCGGTACACATCAACCTTTACTGGAACTATTTTTTCTACAAGATGTACAAGGTTGTATGTAAAGGAATCGTAATTATCAAAAACCAATATCTTCATAAACAAAATGGGTTAAGGAGATTAAAGTTTGGATGCAACTTCGATGGCACGGTTGAGCGCGCCCAATTTATTATTCACTTCCTGCAGTTCACTTTCGGGGTTGCTTTTGGCCACCACACCGGCACCGGCCTGGCAATACAAATGATTGTTACGGCTCATAAACGTACGTATCATAATGGCATGATTGAAACTTCCGTTAAGTCCGATAATACCCACTGCTCCTCCGTAATACCCGCGTGCCGTGGGTTCCAG
>JALOMX010000222.1 GCA_025455245.1 Chitinophagaceae bacterium | reverse complement strand
CCGTTATGCACAGCCATATTTTGACAGCCTTCAGGCGTTCAGGTTTGGTGTTCAATTTGGAGAGTGGAAACTAAGTGCTGCAAATTCGCTTCTTGCACCGCTGAATTCTATCGTATTTAAAAGGGGCAATTCCGATAGCATGTGGATAGAAGCTATTGGAGATAAAAATTATGCTTACGGGTGGATTGGCCACAGGTACAACCGATTGAACATCGGATTATTGAAAGACGGCTACAAAAGAAGTTATTTTATGTCCGGACCAACCAATTTTATGGCAAACCTCATTATGGTAAATAATAACAAGGGCGGCCCAACACCTTTTTTTACATACCGGCTTGAAAATAAAGCAACCTTTAACTATTGGGGACGCATTTTAAGGGAAGGTATGATGGGGAATATGGGTATGCCCGGCAAGAAAAAAAATGCACGGAAGGCTATGAGGAAGGAAGGCCTTCCTGCACAACGTCCCGTGCCTTGACGTCATTTGCCCTAATCCAATATCTTGATTGACTGTTTTATGATTTCAACAGACTCTTTTATTTGTTGATCATTAATTATTAAAGGAGGTGCAAATCTTATTTTATCACCATGAGTTGGTTTTGCCAACAAACCATTTGCTTTCATGGCCATGCATAATTCCCATGCAGCATTGGGATCCTTATGGTTTATTTCAACCGCATTGAGCAAGCCTTTCCCTCTGATGGTTTTAATATGCGGGCTATCAAGGTCAAGCAGGTGTTTGCGGAGCAATTGTCCCATCATTTCTGCATTCTCGGCCATTCTCTCATCCTTCAACACCTGAAGGGCCTCCATGGCAACCGCACAGGCAAGTGGATTGCCTCCGTAGGTGCTTCCGTGTTGTCCCGGGTGTATATTCAGCATGATTTCATCATCGGCAAGCACCGCACTAACCGGTAATGTGCCGCCGCTCAGAGCTTTTCCGAGTATCAGGATATCAGGTCTTACATTTTCGTGATCGCATGCAAGCATTTTGCCGGTGCGGCACAGGCCTGTTTGTATTTCATCGGCAATGAATAATACATTGTATTCATCGCATAATTTTCTGACACCCGCTAAATAACCATTATCCGGAACCACCACACCCGCTTCGCCCTGAATAGGTTCAACCATGAAGGCAGCAACATTTCTGTTTTGAAGTGCTTTTTCCAACTCAGGAAGGTTGTTATAATCAACAAGTTGGAATCCCGGCATGTATGGGCCGAATTTTTCATAGCTGTCCGGATCTGTACTGCTTGAAATGGCTGCAAGGGTTCGGCCCCAGAAATTTTGTTTTGCGAAAACAATGACGGCCTCATTATCGGGAATACCTTTTTTTACATAACCCCAACGTCGCGCCAGTTTAATGGCTGTTTCGCCACCTTCCACGCCGGTATTCATAGGTAACACCTTGTCGTAGCCAAAGTATTCGGTAATGTATCTGGCATATGTGCCGAGCAGGTTGCTGTGAAAGGCGCGACTTGTCAGGGTTAACTTTTTCGATTGTTCAATAAGTGCCTGTACGATTCGCGGGTGGCAATGTCCCTGATTTACAGCGGAGTAGCCACTTAAAAAATCGAAATATCTTTTTCCCTCCACATCGTACAGGAAGATGCCTTCGCCTTTTTCCAGCACAACAGGAATAGGGTGATAGTTATGGGCGCTGTATTGTTCCTCCAGTTCAATAAAATGCATTGTGGCAGGGCTAATGCCTGAAATCTGTCCGGTCATGGTAAATTAGATTTGAAAAATATCAGGTGGCTATTCTTGCCGGCCTGAGTTAAAAAATATCGTGTTGTCTATTGGGCATAGGTTGCCCTTCGAGGTCTATGAAAACCGCGGATGATCAAGGAAGTCGAGGTTCGACCTGAGGAACGATATGTTGGGATGTCGTGAAATAATCCTTGTTTTCGGGTCAAAAGTATGGTTAAAATGTTCAACCTGCAAATGAGGCCTTGAATTGCATGGAGAATTTTTACAATCCTGCATCATGTTCAGGACTGCATGTATTGAATTGGCCGGGGCTTCTTATTTTTGAGTCCATGTATTTTTTCAAGCGTTTCATCCAAAGTTCCGGCAAGTTCTTCCTTCCGGTTTTTCTCATATTTTTTTTCAAAGCACAATCGCAGGAGGTAATAGTTACTCAGGCTCCGGATACCCTTACAAAATCAAAACCTGTTGCCAATACATTACCCTTAAGTGAGATTGATATCCCGGTTAGTATTGCCCTGAAGCCAATTTATGCCTTTGCCAACCGGTTTATGGATACCTTATTTACTTCGCCCAATTATCCTAAGGATTGGGTAAATGAAGAGTGTGAAATACGTTATCAATACAGATTTGTAAGAGGTCCCTTTGCGTTCAGGGCTACTCAAAATGCCCTCCTTGCAAAGTTCACGGGTTCCTATGGGGTAAGGGGTGCTACCCGTATTTGCAGCAGCCTTGGAAATTCAGTTTGGTCACCATCCTGTTCCTGTGGATTTGGCACCGAGAAGCCAAGGAGAATCGATGCCGGTTTTGTTACTGCTTTCAAACTCAGGCCTGATTATAAAATTGAAGTTCAGGCAAAACTGACGGATCCTGTTCCACTCGATAAATGCTCTGTATGCTTTTTCGGGAAGGATATTACAAAAATGGTAGCAGATCAGTTAAAGGCAGAAATGGCAGCTTCTATTGCCGACATGCAGAAGCAAATGCAATCATTTACGTTAAAAAGTTACCTTCAAACGGTTTGGGATACCCTTCAGGCACCTTACTCAATTCCGGGATTTGGTTTTTTAAGTATGCAACCGGAAGCGCTTCGCATCAGTCAGGCAATACTCAGGAATGACAGCATGTATTTTAGTCTTGGTTTGAGCGCAAGACCCGAATTAAAGTCAACTGCATTGATGCAGAAAAAACCACTTCCTGATCTTACCGATTTTTCTCATAAAGGTGGATTCTCTTTGTATATAGCACAGTTGTTACCGTATGATTCATTAAATGCGCTTATCAACGGGCAAGCCCGCGGCAAGGAGTTCTCCGTTGGTAAGGGCTTGTTAAAGAAAACAGTTCGGGTTGATTCGTTAAGGCTTCTTGGTGGGGGCGATAAACTTTTTATACAGGCTTATTTATCAAGAGCTATCAGGGGGATTGTTTATCTTGAAGGAAAACCTGTATGGGATGTTGAAAACCGTCTTCTCGACGTAAGCGATGTTGCATTTGAAGTAAAGACTAAACAGGTTTTGGTAAAGAGCGCTTCCTGGTTGCTTGATGGTACCATTGAAAAAAAGCTGAAAGAATTAACCCGTTTTGATCTGGGTGAAAAAGCTGATTCACTCCGCACGATACTGGAAGCCCAAATGAATCGTGAAATTATAAAGGGAATCAGCAGCAGAGGTAATATCGAAAAACTTCAGGTTGAGCAACTGGTTGCCCAACCTGAAGGGATATTCATTGGCGGTAACCTGAAAGGCAGGTTGTGGCTGAATATAGATGCGGGTGCTATGATGGAGTCATATTTAAAAAAATGAATAATTGTAAATATGCCATCATAAGCTTTTATACATGCCCTTCTGCAAGCATAGCATCGGCTACGCGCTTGAATCCGGCAATATTGGCGCCTTTTACATAATCAACTTTGCCATCCTCACCGGTTCCCCAATCCACGCATTGCTGATGAATGTTGACCATGATTTCATGTAGCTTTTTTTCCACTTCTTCACGGGTCCAGTACAAACGGATGGAGTTTTGCACCATTTCAAGTCCTGAGGTTGCTACACCACCTGCATTGGCCGCTTTGCCGGGTGCATACAAAACACCTGCCTGTTGAAACTCATGAATGGCTGCCGGTGTGCATGGCATGTTTGCACCTTCTGCTACTAATTTACAACCATTGCTTACAAGCCACTTCGCATCTGTTCCGTCCAATTCATTTTGTGTGGCACAGGGAAGCGCTATTTCGCAAGCTATACCCCAGGGCTTTTTGCCCGCATGATATTCGCAACCATATTTATCGGCATATTCTTTTATTCTCCCACGCTTTACATTTTTTAGATCAAGAATATATGCTAATTTTTCATCGTTTATGCCATCTTTATCATAAATAAACCCATCGGAATCCGAAGCTGTAATGGGTATTCCTCCCAATTGAATGGTTTTCTCAATAGCATACTGAGAAACATTTCCGCTTCCTGATATCACCACCCTTTTGCCTTTAAACCCATCACCATTTCTTTTCAGCATTTCATCGGCAAAAAAGCAGGTGCCATAGCCTGTGGCTTCGGGTCTTATAAGGCTTCCGCCAAATGAATAGCCTTTCCCGGTAAGCACACCGGTAAATTCATTGCGAAGGCGTTTGTATTGTCCAAAAAGATAACCAATTTCCCTGCCCCCAACACCAATGTCCCCGGCCGGAATATCGGTATCTGCAGAAATATGCCGATAAAGTTCAGTCATGAAGCTTTGGCAAAAGCGCATGACTTCATTTTCAGATTTTCCTTTCGGATCAAAGTCGCTTCCTCCTTTTGCCCCACCCATGGGAAGGGTAGTAAGGGAGTTTTTAAATACCTGTTCGAAGGCAAGAAACTTAAGAATACCAAGGTTGACAGATGGGTGAAAGCGCAAGCCGCCTTTATAAGGCCCGATGGCGCTGTTCATTTGCACCCTGTATCCGCGATTGATCTGAAATACCCCTTTGTCATCCACCCAGGGTACTCTGAAA
>JALOMX010000221.1 GCA_025455245.1 Chitinophagaceae bacterium | reverse complement strand
CCATGGGGCGAGGGGTTTCCCGGATGGCATATTGAATGCTCGGCTATGAGTGCCAAATACCTCGGCGAACAATTCGACATACATGGTGGTGGTATGGATTTGCAGTTTCCGCACCATGAAAGCGAAATTGCTCAGAGCTGCATATGCCATCACGGCAAAATGATGGCCCGCTATTGGCTGCACAACAATATGATTACCATCAATGGCCGTAAGATGGGGAAAAGCTATAACAATGTAATAAAGCTGACAGAACTTTTTAGTGGTAATCATCCTTTGCTTGAGCAGGCTTACCACCCGATGACAGTCAGGTTTTTTATTATGCAAAGCCATTACCGCAGCACACTCGACTTCAGCAATGAAGCATTGCAGGCATCGGAAAAGGCTTTTAAACGACTCTGGGAGGCATACGAGAATCTTGAAAGACTTGTAAAATCATATACTTCAAACGCAAGTGGCAATGATAATCTTGATAAAAAAATTATAGGATTGATTACTGAGTTTGATGAATTTATGAATGATGACCTCAATACGGCAAAGGTTCTCGCAAATATGTTTGAGATTGTTCCCATTATCAATGGCCTCAAAGGCGGACAAATCAATAAAGAAGAAATTAGTACGTCAACCCTTACTGCGTTGTATGGAAAAATGAAGGTTTGGATGGAGGACATCTTTGGTTTACAAAACCCAACTTCACAAACCGGTGATGACGGAAAACTCTCGGGGGTCATGCAGGTGTTAATTGAAATACGCAGACAGGCAAAAGCACGAAAGGATTGGGCTACAAGCGATGCCATTCGAAATCAATTAGCAGCCATCGGGGTTCAATTGAAGGATGAAAAAGATGGTTCTGTAACCTGGACGGTTTAATTTTTTTGGTGTTTATAGCTGCCGGTTTATTTAAACCGGCAGTTTTATTTACTTCTTGTGGATGCCCTGATGATCAGTTCGGTATTGAGTACCCGGGTTTCAAAATCGGTAACCGGACGTTTGCTTTCTATCATTTGAAGTAATAATTCTATGGCTATTTGGCCAATTTCAAAAGCCGGTTGTTTTACTATGGTAAGTGGAGGATCGATTAATTCGGTATAATCTGCATTTGAATAGCCGATTAAACCAACTTGTTGAGGAACTTTAACCTTTCTGGCTTTTAACAGGCGAAGGACGCCTGTCGTCAACTTGTCGGATGCGGCAAATATGGCATCCGGCTTTTTCCTGAGCCCCCAAAGTTGATTTACCGCATCTTCAATTTCAGCCTGAATCATTCCGCTGTGGTTGCAATGTTTTATGTAGTCGGCGTTTACCACAAAACCATGATCCTTTAAGGCCGCCTGATAACCGGCCATCCTTTCTTTTGTAATAAACAATCCCTCCGAACTTGTAACAAGTGCAATG
Organism: Chitinophagaceae bacterium; assembly: GCA_025455245.1. Lineage (GTDB taxonomy): Bacteria > Bacteroidota > Bacteroidia > Chitinophagales > Chitinophagaceae > Phnomibacter. The sequence continues at coordinate 3,315 of JALOMX010000221.1, read as the reverse complement.
TTCTTGTAACCCTGATCAATCAAATGTTTTGTTGCATCATAAGATCCTTTTACATTGTCGGAAATTACTTTATGGGTTGCAATTTCATTTACGATCCTGTCGAAAAAAACAATGGGTAAGCCCCGCTGATAAAGGTCTTTTAAAAAGCTGTAATCGGTTGTTTCGGTGGTTACTGAAATAATCAATCCGTCCACAGAACGCGAGGCAAGAAATTGTAAATCAGCCAATTCTCTCTCAGCAGATTCCTTACTTTGGGCAATGATGATGTTGTAGCCCCTTGTATTGGCAATAGACTCAATTCCATTAATGACCTGTGAGAAAAAGCTATTGGCAATTTCGCATACAATTATTCCGATCGACCGGCTTTTTCTTTCTTTCAGGCTCAGTGCAATGGGATTGGGCTGATAATTTATTTTCTGAGCATACTCAATAACCAAACGTTTGGTCTCCGGACTAATTTCATAGCTATCCCTTAATGCCCGGGAAACGGTAGATGTGGACAATCCAAGTGCTTTGGCAATATCCTTGATGGTGACGGCTTCAAATTTCATTTGGTATCAGCGGTTGGATAACGATGGTCGATAAAAGTAGTAAATTAAATGCAATAACATATAATCCATGCATTGAACTGTTTCCTTACATCAAATATTATTTATTTATATGTAAAATTGTTTCCTTGATGGTTGTTGCCAAAAGATTGCGGGGAATTTTTATCAGGAATTTCAAGCAGGTTTTATTATTCAAAAATGATATCGTTACCGGGAACGTTTGCGTAAATAAAAGGTTTTGCAGGGGGTTGGGTTATACTATTTGTTGAGTAAAATTGTATTCGATTTTTGCTTGCTTAGTATTTTATAACTGCTTCATTTTCTCATTTAACAACCATTGCCATATGAAAAAGCCAGGCTTGCTTTTGATTTCGTATGTGTTATTAGGCCTGATAACTTTCGCCCAGACACGTACATTAAAAGGAAAAGTAACGGATGAAACCGGAAAGCCACTTGTTGGTGTAAGCATTATTCCTGCTGCTTCAAAGAGTGGCACCCAAACAGACAACAGTGGTAACTTTTCAATCAATATCAACGGGAATCCATCTATTGTTATCAGTTATGTAGGCTATGCCACACAAACTGTAACATCTGAAGGGAAGGATTTTATAGAAGTATCACTTGTACCCGTTACTGCAGCGGATGATGATGTAGTTGTAATTGGTTATGCAACCGTACGCCGTAAAGACCTCACCGGTTCGGTGAGTTCGGTTGGTTCAAAACAATTGAAGGATATTCCCATCAATTCGGCGGCACAGGCGCTTGCGGGCAGGCTTGCAGGTGTGCAGGTAACGGGCACCGAAGGTTCTCCGAATGCAGATGTATTAATCCGTATTCGCGGTGGCGGGTCAATTAGTCAGGATAACTCTCCGCTGTATATTGTAGATGGTGTACAGGTTGAAAATGCCCTGAATGTACTTTCTCCTCAGGATATTGAAACCGTGGATGTTTTGAAAGATGCTTCGGCTACTGCCATCTATGGTGCGCGGGGTGCAAATGGCGTAATGATCATAACCACAAAAGGGGGCAAGAATCAAAAAACCACCATTAACTATAATGGGACTTTCGGATTCAATAAACTTGCCAATAAACTTGAAGTATTAAATCCTTATGATTTTGTAACGTATCAGTGGGAACGCAGTCGGGGCAATGCAACCGATGAAAGCAGCTTTGCAAGTCAATATGGTTCTACATGGGATACCTTGGCTGTTTACAAAGATTATCCGATGACCGACTGGCAGGAGGAAATGTTTGGGAGAAAGGCTTTGTTTCAAACACATAATGTAAGCATGACAGGCGGAAATGCCAATACGCAATACAACCTGAGTCTTACTTACAATATGGAAGAAGGTATCATGCGTATTTCGGAGTTTGACAGAAAACTGGTTAATTTCAGATTTGATCATAATGTTAACAGTAAACTTAAGATTGGTTTCAGTACGAGGTACAACAACACCACGGTAACCGGTGCCGGTACTTCCAATCCGGGTTCTTCAAGTACAAACAGGTTGCGTAATAGTGTTAAATACAGGCCTTTATTATTGGAAGGTCAAAACATTGATGACTTTGATGAGGATTACAACAACCAAACCAATGCAAACAGCCTCGGACTTGTAAACCCTATTTTGTTAAATGAAGCCGAATACAGGAAGAGTTACTCCGGCCTTATAAACCTGAGCGGATATTTTGATTATAAAATCACACCGTTTCTTTCATTTAAATCTACAATAGGTGTGGATATTACAAATACAAGAAATACTGCCTTTGATGATACCATCACCAGCAATTCGAGGCTCAATGGGAGTAACATGCCTCTTGCAGCCATTGGTACCTCTACACGAAACATTCTGAATAACTCTAATATTCTAACATTCACCAATAGCAGGCTTAAAGGTGATTTTAATAAGGACCATCGTTTTACAGCCTTACTTGGACAAGAAATCTATGTGAATAATTTAAGGGGTGAAAATCAGAATGTACGGGAATTTCCGGTAGGCATCGACCCTGAGAAGGCGCTTGCAAATATGAATCTAGGAATTAACTACATTGACAACAGCAGACCGCCAAGCTATCAGTATGAAAACAGGATCCTGAGTTTTTTTGGCCGTGTGAATTATGATTATAAAAATACTTTACTTGCTTCTTTAAGTTACAGAGCGGATGGATCAACCAAGTTTGCGGAAGGTAACCAATGGGGCTACTTCCCTTCTGCTTCCGTTGCATGGCGGTTAAGCAATCATGATTTTTATGAGCCCATAAAAAATGTAATGAACGATTTCAAAGTCAGGCTTAGTTATGGTGAAGCAGGAAATAACCGCATCGGCGATTTCTTATTCTTAACCCAATTTAACTCCAACACTCAATATTGGCTCAATAACACCTTTAATGGAGGATTTGCACCAGAAGCCCTGGCCAATGAAAACCTCGTTTGGGAAACTACCATTTCCCAGAACCTTGGATTTGATATGTCCTTCTTAAAAGGAGATCTAACCCTCAGCGTGGATATTTATAAAAATACAACCGAAGATTTGCTTGTCGATGTTCCCGTACCTACATCAAGTGGATATGTAACCCAAATACAAAACGTTGGCGCAACTGAGAACAGGGGTGTGGAATTTCAGTTGAATGCAAACATTATCAATAAGCGTGATTTTTCATGGACTGCAAACTTCAATGCATCATTTAATAAAAATGAAGTGAAAAGTTTGGGAACCTATCAAAACTTTTACCTCCGCAATTCAGGCTGGGGCTTTAGCAACACACCTGC
>JALOMX010000220.1 GCA_025455245.1 Chitinophagaceae bacterium | reverse complement strand
AAGCCGCCTTTATAAGGCCCGATGGCGCTGTTCATTTGCACCCTGTATCCGCGATTGATCTGAAATACCCCTTTGTCATCCACCCAGGGTACTCTGAAAATAAAGATCCTTTCCGCTTCTGTCATTCTTTGCAGGATTCTTGCTTCCTTGTATTCGGGATGATCTTCAATAAATGGAATTACAGCATTGGCAACCTCGCTCACTGCCTGCATAAATTCCGGTTGTGCAATGTTTCTGGCTTGAGTCCAGTCTAAAAATTCCTGAACTGCCTGACGGTAGTTAATGTTCATTTGACAAGCATTTTAGGTTATGTCCTTTGAAAAAGGGCTACCCAAATTAGTCCATAATATTAGGGGGAAATATGAGTAAAATCAGTTATTTGATCCGTTTGAAAAAAAATAAAGAATTTCCTGATATTATCGCAGTGTGACACCCAATAGTATTTCAAAGGCATTGTAATGTTGGTTGGTGAAACTAATTTCGGGATAATGTATGTCGTTGAATTTTCCAAGCGAATAATTGGCGGTAAGGTTCAATGCAAATCCTTTGCCGATGTAATATTCATAACCAATGCCGGCCTTTCCGCCGTAGCCTTTTGCATCATATGCATTAGGGTTCATATTTATGTATTTTGACCAGCCACCCTCCATATTCAGAAAGAGATCAATATTTTTTAATGGAAATAATTGAACCTGACCAAATACATTACTGATGCTTATTCCTTTGGGGGGATATTCCTGATAATAAAAGTAGTAATAATCAAAATAAGAATTATACGGTTCAACTGTCCATCCATTAAGGCTGATCCCGGCACGAATCCATGGTTTTATTCTGTATCCGGCAAATAAGCTCAATCCGAATCTTGCTGTCCTTGATTCTTGTTGATCATTTGCGTTCAAGGCTAAACCGCCTGCACCCAGGATACAGCCACCATAAAATTTCCCCTTGGGTTGGGTTTGTTGTGCAGTTGAAAATAGATTAAGGAAAAGGAATGCAATTAAAATTGCCCATGTTTTAATATAAAATACTGGTGTTGTCATAACCCATGTTTATGACATATTAAAGTTACGAATGAATATTGATTAGTTGAAATTGTATTTACATAAACAATGCCCTTTTTTGCATGTCACATCAGACGGGACATTACCGGTAATCTGTTAGTACTAATTTTTATATTTGATGGACAAAAGATTACCTTATTCTGAAAAAAATTCTATCATTAGACCTGAAAAAAAAGGGATATATGTATTTCAGATGGATTTTAGCTGCTTTATATTTTTTCAGTGTTTCCTGTTTTGGACAAGCGGATAAAATTGTCCGCGCATTTGACAGTGCTGTACAATCCGGATTTAGTGGTGTATTGCTATATGCCGAAAAGGGGAAAGCAAAGGTTTATAAAGCAGCAGGATACAGGCATTTTGAAACCGGGGAAGAACTTAAGAAAACAGATATTTTTGAATTGGCGTCTGTCAGCAAACAATTTACGGCTATGATCATAATGATGCTGAAGGAACAGGGGAAATTACATTTTGACGATTCGGTATCCAAATATCTTACCATTTCCTACAAAGGGATAACCATCCGGCATTTACTTACCCATACAAGTGGTTTGCCCGATTATCAGACAATAATGGATAAGCATTGGGATAAAACAAGTGTAGCGGGAAATCCTGAAATAATTGAATACCTGAACAGATACTCACCTCCCGCAGCGTTTTCACCGGGTGAGAAATATGAATATAGCAACACCGGATATGTACTGCTGGCAAGTATCGCAGAAAAGACTTCAGGCAGGGATTTTACAGATATGTGCCGCCAATGGATTTTTAAACCCTTAAAAATGAAGGATACCAATATCCGTTCGTTAAATGAAAAATCCAAAATGAAAAACTTTGCAGCCGGACATCTGAAAGATTCCCTTGGCAGATATATTAATGCCAACAAATTTCATGCAACGGACTATACAATTTGGTTGGGAAACCGAAAAGGCCCCGGCAGAATCAGTGCCAATGCAAGGGATTTGCTGAAATGGGATCAGGCACTCTACTCAAACCTGCTTGTGAATCCGGCAACATTGGAAGAGGCTTTCAGTCCCTTTAAGCTTAATGATGGGACATTCTCCAATTATGGCTTCGGTTGGCAAATTGAAAATCCAAATGATGGCAGTAAGGTGGTTTTGCATACGGGGGATAACCCGGGATATAAGACGATTATTATTCGATACCTGTCAAGCCGGAAAACACTAATTATACTGAACAACAATGCCCATCCCGGATTTAAAGCACTTGCAGATGGGTTTGATTAATTCATTTTCATCGAATAGGATTAAGACAACAAAAATTATTTTTTTGTAATGAAAAAGGGATTAAGTTTGTTTTCATGATATTGCAAATGCCATATTCAAAGAATCAGCATCCCAAAGAGGTTGTGATTGTGGATATGAGCGATTGTTACACATGGTCCTTCCCTGAATTCATTCCATTTTGTATCCATCTTTATTATTATTCTTCATTCAAAGATTTCAATTCCGTTGGATAATATTTCAGGCTTTTAGCAAAAAGGCCGAATAGTAATTCCAATATTTATTGAAAACCATTTGAATGATATTTATGCAGCATAATCCAAAGGAGGGTTCTGCGAGAGGCATAACGATGTTGTTTCTTGCAGTAATATCCGCCCTCGCCTTAAAAGAGGGACTTGTAAATGATGGAGAATGGTATAAAATTTGTTTTATAACTATCCCCATTTTAATTATTCTTCTGATAACGGGTTATACCCGAAAAGTATAAAGGGTGTAAGGGTGTAATACAAAGGGGCCCTGTCCATGCGACAGTTGCCCCTTTTTTTATAATTACCTGCTTTAAGTTCTCTTACACTTCCTGATTAGTAATTTACTGTTGCTTTGTTTCAGTTTCTGCTTTTGCTTTAGCTGCCTCTGCTGCCTTTCGCTTTTTTTCTGCTGCAAAAGCTTCACGGCTTTGGATGGCTTCAGGAAAAAGTTTGTTCCAGCCATTGTTAATATTCTCCGCTTTCAAAGCACAAGGCGCGGGTTCGGCTGTTTGAAAAATGGCACCTTCTTTAGGGCATGAACGGACGCATTCCCCACAATAAATACACACAGCACGATTGTAATGGTAGGTTTGCTTTCCTTCCATATCCTGTGAAAAAACGATGGCTCCCGGCGGACATACCGCTTCACAACGGCGGCACCAAATACAGAGGTCTTCATTAAAACCAATCAATCCACGGTAATCATCCGGTTTATAAGTTGGTTGAAAAGGGTACTGTGTGGTTACCGGCTTTTTGAAAAGATTGGCTATCGCATTAAAAAAACTTTTCATCGTTATTAGTATTTATCGTGCAGTACAACTAAGACATGGATCATATGAGGCAATGATGGCAGGAGCGGAGCCGTATTCATTATTATTAAAAGCTTCAACCATACCTGCCACATTGCTGAACGTAGGTGCTTTAATTTTTAGTCTTTCCAGCACCTGTGTTTTATTTCCTTTGGCATAGTAAAACAGTTCACCTCTTGGCGCTTCGAGTCTGACCACTGCTTCACCATCGGGAAATGCTTTGGTCTCGGTTACCAATGCACCTTCAGGAAGCCCATTGATTACATTCTGTATAATTTTAATAGATACATACAGTTCACGCAATCTTACAAGGTTTCGGGCATACACATCACCCGTTTTTTCGAGGACCATTTCAAACCCGGCTTCCTTCCAGGGCAACAGGTCTTCGGTTTCATTCCGAACATCCACTGCAAGGCCTGCAGCACGGGCAAACGGGCCAACCACATTCAACCTTAAAGCCGTTTCCTTGTCGATAGCACCGGCCCCCTTGTTTTTCAAACTTAAGGTCCAGTTGTTTTGATAAATATCCAATAATTCATCCAGTTGCGGCATAAACTCTTTTAACCTTTTCAAGGTCCAGTCGGCTACTTCAGGCTTCAGGTCCCTGCTTACCCCACCTACAATGGAGTAATCATATTGGATGCGGTTGCCGCAAATACCTTCCAGCAATTCCATTGAAAATTCACGGTATTGCATGGTTTTCATGAAAAGCGCTTCAAAGCCTGAATTCTCCGCAACGTGGCTTAAACAAAGTAAGTGCGAGTGAATACGGTCGAGTTCAATGACCAGCATGCGGAGGTATTTGGCCCGCTTGGGTATTTCTATCTTTAAAAGCTTTTCTGCAACCTGTGAATAGGCCGTGGTATGCGAAATGGAGCATAAACCACATACCCTTCCTACAACAAAGCTTACCTGCCTGAACTTGAATTTGCTGCAACATGCCTGTTCTATACCGCGGTGAACGTAGTACACATTGGCGTCTGCTTTAATGATTCTCTCATTTTCCGTTGTAAACTTAAAATGCAAAGGTTCCAGCAAGGATATGTGCTGAGCGCCTACCGGTATTTCGTATGTTTTACCCATATTTTTTATTTGATGTTTGGTGTTTATTGTTTATAGTTATTGTTAGGTGTTCTTACAAGACATTTACTTTATGTTTTTGATTGTAATTATTTCAATATTTTAAATTAATAATCCCATCTTTTAATCCAAACCAACCATAAACAATAAACCATAAACAAATGAATTACTTATTCTTTAGCAGAGGTCCGCTTTCCGAATCCGGTTCCAGCACAAATCCTTTCTCCGTTGCTTCAATATGTATGTTCATCAGGTCAACAAGTTCTGCTTCGGCTACCCA
>JALOMX010000417.1 GCA_025455245.1 Chitinophagaceae bacterium | reverse complement strand
CACGGTCCTGCGCGGTGCCGGGGCCCGAGTAGCATACATACATATCGAGCAGCCCGTCGCCGTTTACATCGGCCATGCTTACCCCGGTAGTCCAGCTGGTTTTGCCGGCCACGCCTGCACTTTCGGTAATGTCTTCAAATTTAAAATTTCCTTTGTTCAGGTACAGTTTGTTGGGCACCATATTGCCGGTAAAAAAAAGTTCGGGCAGCCCATCGCCATCGAGGTCGCCGGCGGCAACCCCCGCGCCATTGTAAAAATATTCGTAAGTGGCTATGCTTTGGGTGGCCGACTCGGTAAGTTGGTTGGAGAAGGTGATGCCGGAATGGGAAGGGGAGAGGGATTCAAAAAGAACTCCGGCAGGGCTTTTTTCACTACATCCCGATAGTGCCAATAAAACTAAAAAGAAAATGACATTTTTAAACATACATTGAATGTAGGGTGAAAGGACAAACGCAATCGGAAAATATCGAAATTTATTATTCATCTTGAAATGTAAAAAACTGTATCTATAAAAAACAGTGATTTTCCTTTTTTGATTACATTTTCGTCATGCATGTCCTCCAGAATCAAACCTAACTCTTCATTGAAATAATCTTGCCGCTTTAAGTGGCTGAAGCCATTAAATTCAAGATATTCCCGAATAGCCAGCAGATCAGCTGTTTCATCCGAAATAACAAACGGCTGTTTCAAAACAGCAAAAATGGCATTATCCAATTCTATTAACCCCAACAATTCATAGGAAGTATCCGGGAAAAGTAAATTGTGTATAACCAGGCTATTGAAATATTCCAACCAGGTTGTGTAGTAAATGCCCTCATTTAACTTTACTACATGCTTTTGGTCATCGTGTAAGAATACCCTTGATTCTCCTCCACGGGTTAAATAAGTCCAGTTTTCAGGAATCGATGTAAAGAATTGATGCGTTTCAATTGCATAATTCTTTAAGAGTTGACCTTGCTCTTTTTTAATGCGTTGTTTACCTTCGAAGTCTTTTTTAACCGTTGTATCTGTTGTATAGCGTGTACAAAGGAAATTTCGGATTGTTGAGCAAGTATCTGCCTGTTCTTTAATGACATTTCCCTGAACGATACTTTCCAGTTTTCTGTGGATTTCATTGGGTAGCATTTTAGCAAAAATAGTGATTTTGATTTCTTAGGGTTGTTTTCGATCACTATCCGGGTCTCAAGGAGCTACCCCTGGACCATTATATTAATATTCGTAGGTAGCCATGCTTTGGAGGTGGGGATGGATGATTTGTTTGATCAGCATTAGTGGGGCCATTGTAAACGTACCCATAGTTGGGTCTTAAAAAAAAGTGCCATAATGATTAGTCGTGGCCTTCCTCATGGCTTTTCGTGCTCTTTTCATACAATGCATTGCTTTTTGTTTATTGCCACCAAGCCAGTGCCATTCCGCTGCTTCCATTAAGTCTTTCGGATCATTTCCGCCATATATTTCCAGTAATTCACCACCAAGTGCATATAGGTCGGGTGTTAAGCCAAAAAATGTTTTCATATATCTTATACCCTGGATAATTGAGTAGTATTGTGGCCCTAAAGGATTGGTTGGTTGGGTAGCCTCTCTTGCATAAATCAAAGCCTGCTTCATGTTCGTTTTTATAAGGGCGGTAAAGTAAAAGTATGTAATCCGGTTCGCATATTTAAGGTCCGGGTTTCTTTCAATTGCTTTATCAAAATGATAAAAAATGGAATCGGGTTCTCCTACGTAATCAGAATAAGAACCTTTGCGATGAAATTTCAATCCAAGTTCTAATCCAATTGAATCGTCCAATTGACTTAGCTGCTGTTTATATTCATTGCGCTTTGTCTCTGCTTCTATATCCCAGGTATGGTTGGTTATTGCCTTCAGTGGAAGACTTAAATCAGTAGGATAGCCTATCCATGCTATCCTTCCTTCTTCATCAACAATTAATGCTCTTGGAACAGCAGGTTCCCATGTTCTGTTCAACCATTCGGCTTCCATTTTTCCATTATCATCAAAACCAACCGTGTATTTCACACGAGAGCCCATACTATCCATAATTGCTTTTGCCCTTGACTTTGGATATTTTGGGTTCTCCAATACATTCACACTGATTACTGTAACATTTTTCTTATACCTGCGGGATATTTTCGACAAATGTGGCATCACCTTTAAACAAGGCGGACACCACGTGGCCCAAAACTCTACAACATAAATATGTCCACTTTTAAATTCAGCAACCGGTTTGCCTTTTATCCATTCACCTATCATTAATCCGGGGGCTTTGTCGCCAACCTTTAAGAATGCTGAATCGTTTTTTTGTTGCGCCATTCCCTGTATAGCCACCAATATAGAGAACACGTATACCGAAAAAATTTTAATAAATTTCTTAGGAAGGTTAAAGTATTTACGCATAAGGACACTATATGTGGAGTTTTGATACCGGTCTGGCATTTATATTTCAAATTTCAGAGTAGATAGCATTCAATTATCAGTGTTCCGAAAATAATTGACAAAAATTACTATTGCAGTATATCGCTTATAAAATGGTAATAAACTGTGTACTGCTATTTCCCCTCAAGCAAACAACGGCACTTTGGTTGTTTGCCTGAACCGGTGTTCTGCATGGCAAAACCATCCCCACCCAAGCGTTTGCATACCGGTATAGGCAGGTGTTCCCGGCCTTTCAGAAAGGGTTAATGATTGGGGATAAATTTGGAAAATGGGTTTGGCTTTTTGTGCTTTCCTGTCAGGATCGGCAAGGGTGTATTTATTGGGAGGCAGCAATGGTTTTTTTCTTGGGGAAGGATTAGCTTCCTGTGCATGGCACGACAAAACAGGCATGATAGCAGCCATTGCACCAATGGTCATCATCCTGAAAAAGAAGCGCATCATAAAGCAATTTAGAAAATGGCATTATCACAGGGTCTCCGGCAAAAGCAGCAGCTTAAGATGTTGCCGCAGCAAATTCAACTCATGAAATTGCTGCAGGTTCCTACTGCTTACCTTGAAGAAAGGATAAAAGAAGAAATGGAGGAAAACCCGGCGCTTGAACTTGCGGCCGGTGAGGATGAATCATGGGAACAGCAACAAGAACTGACGGCAGGCGATGAAACCGACGACCGGGTACAGGAGGTGGATGAAGAAGCCGATCCCTTTAACCTTGATACCTGGGAGGTAGACGATTATGCCGATACCGATGATGTGGCAGAGTACAAATTGCGCGATGATAACTACCCCGAATTTGACGATAAGCAGG
>JALOMX010000219.1 GCA_025455245.1 Chitinophagaceae bacterium | reverse complement strand
GGCTTCTTTGAGCCATTTAGCCTTTTTGGGAATATAATCCCTTTCACTTTTTTCCGTATCCGCAATATTATAAACCCCCGCCCCAACCAGGGTAAAAGCAGGCTGATAATAGTGTTTGTCTGATGGTTCAATGATTCCGATATCAAGTTTGTTGTCTTTTAATAATAACTTGGCTGCAACAGAAAGACCTGCATTACCTCCGCCAACCACTAAAATCTGATAATGTGTTTTAGTTGCCATATTAGTATAATTAATCATAGTAAAAATAGGTTGAGTGTTACCGGCAGACAATGATAAATATCACTCATTCCGGTATCATTCATCACTGAGAACATAGTTGCCGATATGTTTGGATTGATCCTTGATTTTTTTTCCTGATCGATAATAAAAAACAACTCCTGCTGCCAAAATGAGGAATCCCGTTACAATTCCTGTCCACTGAAGATAAATGCCGTAAGAAATATTAAGTGCCTGATGCAATGAAATACCTGCCACCGGAAAATATAAGGCCGTACGTACAAAGGCAAGCAAGGTTCTGTATTGAGCCATTTTAGTTCGCTCTATGGCAAGATTTTCCCGTAAAATCAAATCCTTGTTCAGCATACTGATTTTTGTATAAAGCTAAGGCATAGAAGACAGTAATTGAACAAACCTGTTGGTGTTGTAATCATCGCTGCCGGTTTGTTTGAAAATAAGTTTCCCGGATTCATCAAAAATGAAGGTGGTGGGTATGCCGTTTACATTGAATAATTCGGGTAAATCCCCCGAAACGGCATAGACCGGCATATTCAATTGCTTTCGTTGTGCCCAATCTTTGGCAGTCTCAAAGTTTTTGTCAAAAGAGATCAACACAAATTCCGATTGTTTGCGATCAGTCTGGTTGTACAGTTTTTGAATGGAAGGCATTTCGGCAACGCAGGGGGGGCACCATGTGGCCCAAAGGTTTACAAATACCTTTTTGCCTTTGAAGGAACTTAGTGGAACATTTCTTCCATCAGGGCTTAGTAACATCATCTCGGGTAAAGACTGATTTTCATTGGAAACTGCTCTTTTGCTGATCAATCCGCATGATGAAAAAAGACTTACCAGGACAACAGCAAACAGATAGAACGAAATATTTGACTTCATACGTATTGATATTTATTTAAAGGTAATATGCCACAATCCCCTTACATCTCCTGTTTTATAACCGGTTGCTTTATCGTTGGGGTATTTTTCTTTGATGGCCTTCAAAGTTTCTGTGGCAATATCTTTTTGCGGATCACCATGACATCCCATACACATTGGCTGTAAAAGAATCGGTTTAAAGTAGTGGGTGTATTCTGAAACATAGGTTTTCAGGAAAGGCGTCAAGGTATCTCCGTTTTCTTTCGCCGATTGATAATTTTCCAGAATTTTCTTTTCCATCTCATCGGGTTCATTAGATGGGTTTCTTGGTTTTAATGAAGTCCTTTTTATGGTAATACTCCCTGAAGCGTATGTGTCTGTCAGGGTTTTTGCTTCGGTATTGCAATAAGAAATAGCCGCCGGAAAACCTTCTGCTGCGATTTTTGCTTTTAAGGCTTCCGAGAGTGCCTCAAATGTTTTCTTGCTGATAGAATCACCCATAGCCATGTAGTCGGGTACAACATCCGCAACATTTTCCGGTTGGGTTGTTGATTTACATCCAAGAATCATGGATATCATAGCGAGTATGGAGATATGATAAATCAAATTTCTCATAAATGTAAATTTCCGTAAAGCTAATGGGATTCTGTTTTAATTTCAGATAAACTCATAATCATATCCTTCAAGCTGAGACAGCAGGGTAGAAGGTGCATCCGTAGCTTTTATTCTTCCTTCAATTTTCGGAGAAACCGGTGAATGTTTCGCAAGGTATTCGCGCATGATATCATGCAGCGTTGCATTGACCATAGCCGGATTTTTTACATGATCGATCCTGCATATCGTGTCCTCAGGATCCCCTTCGCGTTCGCAGGCCAGGATAGTGTATGTTTTGTTTTTATCAAGTGGTTGACCTTTTATGTTTACGGATTGTACACGGTTGCCAAAACTGTTGTTCATCGTAAATACAACTTCCATTCCTTTGAAGCGGATTACCCAACCGCCAAAGCGTTTGGCAGGGTCTTTTGAAAATACATTGCGCAGTTCTTTTTCGAGCCAATCCCACAATTGTTCGCCCGTTACTTCCCCTTTTTTGGCTTCACTATCCACCGGCAGCATGCTCCACAGGTAATCGTTGGTAATGATTGCCTCTCCTGTTTTTGGATCAGGAACCAATGGCGGGCAAAAGCGGAAACCATTGGAAACCACAATATCAATCTCCGGAAATTTCCAGGCAAGTGCATCAGTTACGAGGTTGTCCATATTGGTTTCAATCACATAGTACCGCGTAAGGGTTGTTTTACTTTTTCCGATAGGGAGGTCCAGTACTTTTTTGTAAGGTGCACTTACCTTCTCAATAAGTTGCTCCATTTCAGTATCGGGCTTGTATCGTTCAGGATCAACATCGAGCAATTGATAATTTTCATCTTTGATAATCCCGTTTTCAACCACCACATCGAGCTTTGCTACAAATGAACCAAAAGCGCCGGGCTCAGTTACCTTTGCATAGGTGCCCTGTATAGGTTTGCGTACACGTTCATGCGTATCGGCCCCGAGTATATAATCCACTCCCTGTACTTCCGGTTTGTTGGCAAGGTCCACCTGCTGCGCCAAACCCATGTGCGTTACCAGGAATACCATCGCGCATTTTTCATAATTACGCAGGATGTCAATGTATTTGGCAACATCCATTTCAGGCTTCGTAAACTTAATACCAAAGCTATAAGCAGGCGATTGACGTTTAGGCGTCAGCGGGTCATTGTAACCGATAAAGCCAATCTTAACACCGGCCAGCATGGTGGTCCAGTACGGAGGAAATATCAGGTCTCCTTTGTATTTATCGGTAGTATCATGAAACATATTGGCGCAGATCTTTTGTCCGTTGTATCCGCCAAGATCTTTGCGCATGTTTTCTTTTCCGTATACCACTTCCCAGTTGCCGGGAAGCAGCAGGTCATACCCTATGTTATTCATCAATGGGATGATGCCTCGACCTTCGGTAAGAGCGGCCACACCACCACCCTGAAAACAATCGCCGCCATCAATTAAGATTGTGTTAGCCGGGTTTTCAGATTTTAATGAGTGCAACATGGTTTTTAAAACAGCCATACCCCCACGCTTTTTAAACACAGCTTTTCCATTTTCCCAGAAAAATTCATCATGTGTACGCAATTGGGCGTGTATGTCCGAGGTGTGCAGCAAGGTGAAATGCGTTGCCTTACCATTTTGCACGGCTTTATTTCTTTTTATTTCCCTTTCATGGTAATCGTCGCCCGGTACAGCATTGGCGATTGCCGGAGGCACCAAGGCGCTGCCCGTTAGCAAAGAGGCTGATCTCAGGAATTTACGCCTGCCTTCGTGGGCAGCTTTATACGTTTGTTTTGCCTGTTCAACAGTTGCTGTGGTGGCATCCTGTTGATGGTTGCAGGTTTCAGAATGTTTGGTACACATAAAGCAATTCGTTAATGTAATGAGCAATCCTATTTACTTGCCTTTTTGGCAGCATGTTCTTTTTTCCATTCGGCTATTGGTCCGTATGGGCCATACTTATGTTGTTTTTCGGAAAAGGTATCTGCATATGGGCCAAATGGATGGTCAACCGGTTTTCCGCTGATATCAGGCCAATCTTTTGTCAGGTCTTTGGAAGGGCGGGGTTGTGAATTTACAAATGCGGCAACATCCCATGCCTGTTCCTGTGTTATTTCGGGGTTATGCCAGCTCACTGTGTTGGGCATGTTGTTGTAAACATATCCTGCAAACCTTGAAAGCCTGAATAATCCTGCTCCTGCATTGTAGCTGTGCGGCCCCCATAATGGTGGAAACTCATATCCTTTTCCGTCCGGTGATTTAAGGCCCTGCCCATCGTCGCCGTGGCAACGGGCACAATGACCTGTAAATACTGTTTTTCCTTTTACAGGGTCTGCGGCACGGTCAAGGAATTTTAATTCCATGATTCCGCTTCCCAATGGTTTTGAGCCTTTTTCAACCTTTCGTCCAAGCCAGTTTATATAGGCCACAATGGCCTTCATTTCGCGGCTGTTGCTATCAAGCGCTTTGCCATTCAGGCTTCTTTCAAAACAGTCGTTTACTCTTTTTTCAATGCTTTCCATGGTGCCGCTTCGTTCCCTGAATTTCGGATACGTACTTGCTACAGCTCCGTAATTGTTTCCAAAAGGTTTTGTTCCGGCATCAAGGTGGCAATTCTGGCAGTTCATGCCGTTGCTTATTTGGTTCACGGTTCCGTTTGGCCCAAGGTAATAGGACGTTTTTGAAATCAGTTCATATCCATACCAGATATCCTTGCCATTTTCTGCTGAATAAACCGGAATCTGTGTGGAGGCCGGCCCTCGCCACGGTATGGTGTCGGATGCAGATACTAACGGTAGTTGCTTGACGTTTTCTTTTTCAACGGTATCATTACAGCCTGCCATTAATAAAAACAAACCTGCGGCCATCCCTGCCAAAAGCAACCGATGATGAATAATTGGTAACATACTGCTAATCATAATGGGATCCAATGAAAAATAATGCCCGGGCAACACATTCAATCATTGAAAAGTTGCCCGGGCAGGGATGGTATCATTAATGGGGGATCTTATCGCGGAATCTGCCATATACCCAGGTTCCTGCAATAGCACTCAATAGGGTTACCACA
>JALOMX010000218.1 GCA_025455245.1 Chitinophagaceae bacterium | reverse complement strand
TTATTGCTTGAAGACCCATGGGAAGGACTTACTGAAGAAGCGGCAAGACAATTGACAGATTTCTTATTGGAAGAAATAAAAGATTGTACAATTATTGCAACCACTAAAAATGAGTATTTTAAAAGTAAAGCGGATCTGATTTACAGGCTTGAAAGTGGCCTTATTTCTTAATGGATAAATCAAATAATTATGGGCTTAGTTACAGGCGAACCTCAACATATTGATGGTAATATCGAGCATAAATTGCCGGATCAGATCAAGGCATTTGATAAAATATATTACCGGGAAAGAAAGTATTTTGTAAAGCGTTTTTTGTACGTATTTCTTGGGATATTTTTTGTTTTTCTTTTTCTGCCTTGGACACAGAATATTCGTTCCAAAGGTTTTATTACCACATTGTATCAGGACCAAAGACCGCAAGACCTTGTTAGCCAGATACCCGGAAAGATTTTAAAGTGGTATGTAAAAGAAGGGGATATGGTTAAGAAAGGGGACACCATTATTGTTTTAGGAGAAGTAAAGGATGAGTATTTAGATCCTGATATCATTAACCGGACCGAATATCAGATTGTCCAAAATGTAGACAAAGCCAAGTTTTATGAAAGTAAGATTGAAGCAAGTCGTCAGCAGATAGAAAATCTTGAAAATCAGCGGGAATTGAAGTTGAACTCTTTGAGCAACAAAAGGGTACAAATTGAGCGAAAGATCCAGGCAAAAGAAGCTGAACTTACTGCTGCACGTATCGATCTTCAACAAAGCAAAGAGCAGCTTGAGCGTGCCAGGACAATGCTTGATCAGGAGGCTATCAGCAAATTCGATTATGAAAGAAGGAATGCAACATTTCAAAAGGCACAGGCGGCATTTACCGAAAAGCAAAATGACCTTGACAACCTGAAACAGGACCTTGTATTAAACAGGCTTGATATTGACAATGCCATTCAGGAATACAGCGAAAAAATTGCCAAAACACAGGGCGATCTGTTTGCAAGCAGCAGCGAAGTGGCTTCTGCTCGCGAAAAAACAGCAGACCTGTCTATAAAAAAGCAGAACTTAACAAGTCGCTCCCAATACTACTATGTACTTGCACCACAGGATGGTCAGATTGTTCAGGCAAGAAAAGCCGGTATTAACGAAATCATAAAGGAAGGCGAGTTAATAGTTGAAATTGTACCACAGAATGTAGAACTTGCTGTTGAAATTTTTGTGGAGCCCTTCGATTTGCCGTTGATAAATATCGGACAAAAAGCAAGGTTCATGTTCGATGGTTTTCCCGCAATCGTTTTTAGCGGATGGCCGCAAACTTCCATCGGGACCTTTGGTGGAAAAGTGATTGCAGTAGAAACCAATAGAAACGCGAACGGAAAATACAGGGTTCTTTTAGTTCAGGATCCTGATGACAGGCCATGGCCCCCGGAATTAAGGATTGGTGCGGGCACCCTTTCATTTGCATTGTTGAAGGATGTACCGGTTTGGTATGAACTCTGGCGAAATATTAATGGTTTCCCCCCCGAGTTTTATAAGCCGGGAGATTCTGAAGAAGCTAAGGAGGCCAAGGATAAGGAAAAGGAATCAAAATTCTAAACTTGAAAGCTTTGCTGACAAAAAACCATCGAATGAAGTTTGTTCCTATCCGTACTAAAAAAAATAACATGAAAAGGGGATTTAAAATCCTGTTGATACTGACAATACTGATTAATACAAATATTGGTTTTTCGCAACCCGGAGATACCCTTAAGCGTCTGTCTCCCGATGAATTCCTTACCTGGGTAAAACAGTATCATCCATTTGCAAAGCAGGCCGGTTTGTTGGTAGAACAGGCAGAAGCTGAGCTTTTGGCAACAAGGGGCATGTTTGATCCAATGGTTTATTATACAAATGATCAAAAAACATTTGATGAAAAAAACTATTATAACTACAGTAATCTTTCCATGAAAGTGCCCACCTGGTTTGGGGTGGAGATTGGGGCAGGTTTAGAAAATAATACAGGCGAGTTTACAAATCCGGAATTTTCGTTGGGTCAATCAGGTTATGCGGGTCTGAGCGTACCGCTTGCAAAAAATCTTTTGATGGACAAAAGGAGGGCTGCATTACAGCAATCCAAGCTTTTTGTCTCTATGTCCGAATCCGAAAAAAGGCTGACCTTAAACGATTTGCTGTTTGAGGCCATTGCTATGTACTGGCAATGGGCAAACGATTATCAGTTATACCTGATTTTTTCTGACGCAGTGAAAACCAATGAGCAGCGTTATAATCAAATCCGGATAACGGTTGAACAGGGCGACCGTGCAGGTGTAGATAGTACCGAGGCGTTGACGCAACTGCTCAATTTTAAATACCTTCAAAATGAGGCTTTTCTAAGGTTTACCAATACTTCTTATGCATTAAGTAACTTTTTGTGGAGCGAAAATGAACAACCTATTATTCTAAAACCGGATGTGATACCTTCAGTGCTTCCGGAAAATGCCGACCCTTTTTCCAAGCCTTACACACCCCTTGATGAAATGCTTCAACGTGCTCAGACGGAACATCCCAAACTGAGGATTTACGACAATAAATTAGACATACTGGAAGTGGAGCGAAGGCTTAAATTCCAAAGTCTTTTACCGACTGTTAATTTAAAGTACAATGCACTTTCCGAAAACTATGAATTCTGGAAAGGCTGGAACAGTACTATGTTTGATAACAATTATAAGTTCGGAGCCGAAATCGGTTTGCCCTTGTTATTACGACAGGGGAGGGGCGATTACAGGGGAGCAAAGCTTAAAATAAGATCAACTGAATTGGAGCAATCTGCAGTGAGGGTTGAGATTGGAAACAAGGTCAGGCAATATTATAATGAGCTTGTCAACCTGCTCGAACAGATCAGAATAAATGAAAGGGCTTATGCTGCTTACCGAAGGGTTTTTGAAGTAGAAGTATCCAAATTCAATCTTGGTGAAAGTACCCTGTTTATCCTGAATAACCGCGAATTGAAAGTTCTGGAATCGAGGCAAAAACTGGCTGAGTTAAAAGCGAAATTCTTTAAAGCCGCCTATGGGGTAGAATGGGCTGCGGGCATCTTGCAATAACAGTTTGAGGCGCTTATATTTGCAAAAAACATTTTATATGCCCTCATTTGATATTTCATCGAAAGTTGATTTACAAACCCTGGATAATGCCATTAATGTTACCCGGAAAGAAATTACTAATCGATTCGATTTTAAGGGTAGTCATGTTGTTATGGATCTTGATAAGAAGTCCTTTGTTTTAAAAATGGAGGCTGACAGCGATATGAAAATGGGGCAGATTATAGATGTGCTCATCAGCAGAAGTATGAAGCAGGGCCTTGACCCGAATGTGTATGATCAGACAAAGGAAGGTTATCAGAGCGGCAAGGTCTGGAAAAAGGAAATTACAGTCAGAAATGGTTTAAAGCAGGAGGATGCAAAAAAAATTGTAAAAGCTATTAAGGATTCAGGATTAAAGGTTCAGCCGGCTATTATGGACGATATCATTAGGGTTACCGGTAAGAAAATTGATGATTTACAAGAGGTTATAGCGCTGTGCCGGGGGGCAAACTTTGGTATTCCGCTGCAATACATCAATATGAAAAGTTGAAAATTTGAGAAAACATCAGAAATATTTGGCTTCAAATAACGAATACTATACTTTTGCAGCCCAATAAAAATGCCCGGTCGCAGTCGGGCCTAATAAAAAAGTATCATGAAAAAAGATATTCATCCTAAGAGTTATCGCTTTGTAGTATTCAAAGACATGAGTAACGGTCATTCTTTTTTGAGCCGTTCTACAGCCCCATCCAAAGAAACCATTCAATGGGAAGATGGGAATGAATACCCCCTCATTAAAGTGGAAATCTCAAACACAAGTCATCCATTTTATACCGGTAAAAATGTATTGGTTGATACAACCGGAAGGATTGATAAGTTTAAAAAGAAATACGCCAAAAAAGCTTAAAATCTTATTGGTTAAAAGTAATACGCCCTGTTTCAGGGCGTTTTTTTTTGCTATTTTTCCGGCTCAATTTTTTCATGTGACCGTTGTACTTTTCGATACGCCCAAAAGTCAGTTACAGCTTTATCCCCTGTCACTTGTTTATCCTGTTTCACATATTAGGCATGGCTGTTTTACAGGAATTGAATGGTATGAAAGGATTTCCGGGATTAAAGTGAAAACACTTTCTGACGCATATAAAAAACCGGTGGAGATTACGGAAGATGACGCCCCATTCTTGTGCATTGATGCATCCTTAGTACCTTCCATCGCTTTTTGGCAGGAGTGTCTCCGGCTAAACCCTCACGAAATGCTGGAAGACCATTCAGGGATATTGGCCTATATGATTGAAAAGCCGCCTATCTTCGGGACCTTTCCGCTTTTTTTACAATCTGTGCCCACCAACGTTCAGGTCAAAAGGATAAACCATCCAATGGATTGGGTAAAATCCAACGCAGAAAAAATCCTTCTGGATATTTCTTTATTGGCTAACGATACCCCTTTGTTAACCAATGACCACATCAACCGGATTTTTGGAGAACACCCGGTTTTTATGGAAAGCGGTGCAAAGGCAATGGGATGTACGTTCAACACCATTGAAGGCCCTGTGTTCATCGGTAAAGATGCATTACTGATGGAAGGCGGATTGATCAGGGGGCCTGTGTCCATTGGCCGGTACCATAGGAAAAAATGCCACGGCAGGAGGTGAAATAAAAAACAGTATTCTTGGCGACTTCAGCAACAAAGCGCATCATGGTTATTTGGGCGATAGCATCATTGGTATGTGGTGCAATTTAGGTGCAGGCACTTCCAATAGCAATGTAAAAAACAATGCCGGTGTCATCAAAATGTGGAGCGAAGAAGCAAAGGATTTGATACCGGTTGGACAAAAGGCGGGCATAATAATGGGCGATTTTTCCAAGACGGCCATCAATACTTCCATTAACTCCGGCACTACCATCGGATGCTGTACTAGCATACACATGTTGCCTCAGGGCGAAAAGAATATCCCCGGGTTCATTTGGGGAGGATATGAAAAATATGCTTTTGAAAAGCTGAAAAGGGACATTAAACAATGGATGGATTGGAAAAACGTTATTCCGGATCCTTCCTTATGGAATACCTTATGGCATCTGTACAATACCCATACAGGTCCTTATGACGAAAATCATGACTCATATAATTAGAATGCATGTACTTTGCTCAACAAAATTTCTTTACAATATCACCTAAAAAATAGAAAAGAACAATGAGAAAAGAAATAGCAGCAGCTAACTGGAAAATGAATATTACCTATCCGCAGGCGGAGGCATTGATTGATGACATTTTACAACAAGGACATTATCTAAATTCGCACAGGCTGGTAATTTTTGGCGTCCCATTCCCTTATTTAAAAATGGCACAGGATAAAATCAGGTTTGAAGATAATTACCATATTGCCGCACAAAATATGCACCACGAAAGGAATGGAGCCTTTACGGGTGAAATCAGCGCCGAAATGCTTCATGCAATTGGTGTGGAATATGTAATTATTGGTCATAGCGAGCGCCGTATTCCTTTTAATGAAACCAATGAAATTATTGCCAAAAAAATTGACCTCGCTCTTGAATATGAAATAAAACCAATATTTTGTTGCGGGGAACCGCTTGAAGTTCGGGATGAAGGAAAGCAGAATGAATTCGTACAGAAGCAGATTGAAGAAAGCCTTTTTCATTTGTCACCATCTCAGTTCCATGGTTTTGTAATTGCATACGAACCAATATGGGCCATCGGTACAGGTAAAACGGCTACCGATGAACAGGCGCAGGAAATGCATGCATTTATCAGAACCCTGATCGCAGAAAAATACGGACAGGACATTGCAAATTCAGTTTCCATTCTGTATGGAGGAAGCATAAAGTCAAGCAATGCAAAAAGTATATTTTCCATGCACGATGTTGACGGCGGCCTTGTTGGGGGTGCCAGCTTAATAGCTGCTGATTTTGGGGTAGTCATCGATAGTTTAAAAAAAGACCCGGAAGTTTAATAAAGAAACATTAAGGATGTTGAAAAGCAGGTATTAGGTTTGGAACCTATTACCTGCTTTTATATTTTGCAGTCATGTCAAAAGTATTAATTCAATTTGCTCATCCGCTCCTTGAGAGATCGAGGGTTCAAAAGAAAATGCTGCAATACGCCCGACAGGTTTCTGCTGTTACTATCAATGACCTGTATGAGCTATATCCTGATTTTGATGTGGACATAAAAAGAGAGCAATCGCTTTTGCTTCAGCATGATATAATCATTTTTCAACATCCGTTGTATTGGTATAGTGTACCTGCTTTAATCAAGCAATGGTTTGACCTTGTGCTTGAACATGGATGGGCGTATGGGAGCAAGGGGAATATGCTTGCTGGCAAAAAGCTGATGAATGTAATTTCCTGCGGAGGAAGCAGAGAGGCTTATAAACCATCCGGAAGAAACAGGTTTACCATTAATCAAATGCTTGTTCCCGTTCAACAAACAGCAAACCTTTGCCATATGGAATATTTGCCGCCATTTGTTGTGTATGGCACCCATCGG
>JALOMX010000217.1 GCA_025455245.1 Chitinophagaceae bacterium | reverse complement strand
AAAAAATAACCGCCACCGGAACACAAAGGCATGAAGCAGCACTAAGAAAAACTTTGTGAACCTTAGAGTCTTAGTGCCTTGGTGGCAAGAAAGAATATTAGCCACCGAGACACGAAGGCACCAAGAAGCACTAAGAAAAAACTTTGTGAACCTTGCTGCCTTGGTGGCAAAAAGGAAGAATGTAAAAACTGATGTTAAAAGCAGGAGTATTTTTACCGACGAGAAATTAAGATGATAGCGAAGGATACCATAGAAAAAATCATCAGTCGCCTCGACATAACCGAGGTGGTGGGCGATTTTGTAAAATTGAAAAAGCGCGGTACCAATTACATTGGCCTCTGCCCTTTTCACAACGAGAAAAGTCCTTCATTTTCTGTTTCGCCGAGCAAGGAGATATTCAAATGTTTTGGGTGTGGCAAAAGCGGAAATACCATCACCTTTCTGATGGAGCATGAAAAGATCAGCTACACGGAAGCGATCAGATGGCTTGGCAAAAAATATAATGTAGAAATTGAGGAAACCCAAACCGACCCTGAGTACCGCGAACAGCAGCAGGCTGCGGACAGCCTTGGCATCATCAATATTTTTGCCCGTGATTTTTTCGCACAACAATTGCTTGAAACCGAACATGGGCAGGCGGTTGGGCTGAGTTACCTGAAAGAACGCGGCTTCTCCGATGAAACCATAAAGCACTTCCAATTAGGTTACAGTCCGGATGAAAGGGATGCATTTACCAAAGAAGCGCTGAACAGAAAGTATAACCCGGAGTTTTTACTCCGTTCGGGCCTCGTATCAGAACGGAATGGACAATACGTTGACAACTACCGGGACAGGATTATTTTCCCAATCCACAACCCGATTGGCAAGGTGATTGGTTTTGGGGCGAGGCTTATCAAAAAAAATGATAAGGCCCCCAAGTACATTAATACACCGGAAAATGAACTGTATGTAAAAAGTAAAATCCTTTACGGTATTCATTTTGCACGCCATACCATTGATAAGCAAAATGAATGCCTGCTTGTTGAAGGTTACACCGATGTAATCAGTCTGCATCAGGCGGGCATTACCAATGTAGTAGCAAGCGGTGGAACAGCGCTTACACCCGATCAGCTCAGGTTGGTAAAAAAATACACCAATAACCTGACCATTGTGTATGATGGCGATGCTGCCGGTGTAAAAGCCGCCCTGCGCGGCCTAGACCTTGCCCTTGAAGAAGGCCTGAGCGTACAGTTGGTATTGATTCCCGATGGTGAAGACCCCGATAGCTATGTGCGTAAGGTAGGCAAAGAAGCTTTTGCAGAATTTGTAAAAACCAATAAAAAAGACTTCATCCTTTTTCAGCTTGAAGTGGGTATGCAGGAGGCCGGTGGCGACAGCCGCAAATTGAACGAGATCGTTCAACGCATGGCCGACAGCATCAGCCGCATCAACAAGGCTGAAAACTTTACGCTTCAGCAGGATTACATAAGACAGACTGCCCAACGGTTGCAGATTGACGAAGCAGGGCTGGTAGCGCTGGTAAACAAATTTATCGGTGACCGCCTGAAACGGCAGGAACGCAAAACCGACTATGCCGCCGAACAACAGGAGCTTCCTTCTGACCTGACGGAGGAGGAATTGGCGCAGAAAGAAGATTCCCTGCTCAACCTCGTTATCAACAACGAGTTGCAGGAAATGGCAGTCATAAAAGTATTGCTGCTGTATGGTTTGTGGACGCTTGACGATGGGACAAGGGTAGCCGATTTTATGATTGAAGAACTTGGCAGCTTTCCTTTCAGCAACCCTACCCTCGATAAAATTTTCACCACTTATCAGGAATGGTATTTTGCCGGCATGGAGCCGACCGACCGGTCGTTTTTGTATTACCCCGATCAGCAGATGAGTGCCATGGTGGTTTCACTGCTCGAGTTTCCTTATCAGCTAAGTCCAAACTGGGATAAAATGCTGGAAAGCAAAAAAATCAAGCCGGAGGTTACGGGAAAAATGGATGTAAAAAGATCTGTTCAATATTACAAACTGAGGAAGCTGAAAGAAATGCTTAGGCAGAATCAGAAGGAATTAAAAGAAAACAGCGACCCCACCACCATAAAAAGCCTGATGGAAGTACATGTGGAACTCAAGAAAATTGAAATGGGCATAACCAGGGAATTGGGAACGGTAATTATGCAATAAAAAATGGGCTCATGATAAAATCAAATATCATGAGCCCATAAAAAGAAAAATCAAAACTTACTTTACAACCTTTATGGTACCATAACCATTGTAGGAATGATATTCAGGCTGATACATTGCATCGGCACTTAAAGGCCCGAATTGATACCGACCCGGCGTTACCGCCCGAACCGAATAATAAAACACCTGACGGTTGGTTGTCATATCCGTAAACAAATGGATCCGGTCATCACGCACATCGCGACTGAGTGGCGCTGTTTCATCCTTAATCCAGTTCATGCCGGCCATATCTTTAATTCGAGCATTTTCTATTTCCCAACCACCGGGCAAAAGGTCTGTAATAACTATATTTTCAAGCCGGTCATTAAATGATTTTTCAAGGATCACCTTCACCACAATCAGGTCATTTTGTTTAAATGTATTTCCTGAAATCTCCCTTCCATAACGGTCAAACAATTGACGTCGGACTTTCAGGTAATTATCTTCCTGTACAAACTGACCGGTACTGCTGATTCCACTTGCCTGCCACCAATAATACAATTTACCATTCCCTTTCGTATCAAGGGTTATGCCGGATGACTGTAATTGCCGGCTGCCAAGTTTTATATTTTCACCCGACATACTTCCAACCTTTTTTCCTCCGGCAAGAATATCGGCAACAGCACCTGACTTCCCGCCTGATTTTGCCAATTTGCCCAAAGCAAGCAAACTGAAAGCAGCCTCTTGTGTGGTCATGTACTTTTGCCTGTTCAGTTTATCAACAATATGCTTTGCCATCACCGGCACCTGAGGATGATTGGGCTGTACTTCGAGCAACACATTCAATGCAAGGGCTTCATCGCGGATGGCGCTATACAAACTGCCATTACCTGATGCTAACGCTTCTTCGCCGGCAAATGATGCAGGAAGCATTTGTGAAAAGCCTTTTCTGTCTCCGGCAAGTGCATAGGTAGCTGCAAGCACATAACGGCTGTCAAGGGCAAGACTGCCGCTGTTGGCTTTATAGTAATTCATAGCCGGAACATTGGGTCTTCCTGCAAGTGCAAGTACGTACAAGCTATAGGCAACCTCCTTGGGAGCAATCTTTTTTTGAAGATTACCATTGTAATAATAATCTACCTGACCCTTCCTCCTTAGCTTCATGGTCAGGTATTGGAGCATGGTTTCAATCAGCGATGCATCGGGTGCAAAGCCTGATTTTCGGGCTTCAAGCAGGAAATGGGCCGCATAGGCTGTAACCCACCAACTTTCCGTTCCTTCAGCATCCCACATAGTAAGACCGCCATTATACAACTGGCGCATTTTTATTCGTTGGATCGCCGTTTGAACATTGCTTTGGGCAGCGGCTTTATATGCACCACCTTCCTTCATCAACTGACTCAATTCAGAGAAATACAGTTGGGGAAATGCGGTGCTGATGGTTTGTTCTGTGCATCCATACGGATAGTTTACAAGATAGCGGAGGGGGGTTCCCAATTGTAAAACGGGTGACCGGCCTACTACAAGATTGTATTGGAGAGACGAGGGCAATAAATCCGATACCGGTAAATTAATATTTATTTTTTGTCCGCCATCTGCCACACCTGCTCCTGTTCGTTGCTGCAACGAAGATGCCGGCCTGACCGATATATCAATTACTTCTTTAAAGGTTTCACCAAGTCCGGTGGCTGTTACGGTGATTTTTCCTGTTCCGGCCGTATTGGAAGCAAATACCGGAAATTCAAGACGTCCCTCAGCATTGGGTGCTATATTGATCTGCATGGACTGTCCGTTGATGTATTGCAAAGGCCCTTCGGTTTGCACTTTTGCATTAACGGTGGATGCCTTGCCGGTGGTATTGCTGATGGTTACAGCAGCATAAACGGTATCTCCCGGGGTAATAAATCTTGGCATTGCCGTACTGAGGACAAGCGGATCTGACACCTGCATGGTTGCTTCTGCTGCACCAAACCGGTCTCCGTTGACCGCAATGGCCATCAGCCTTACCTGACCATTGAAGGAAGGAATATCCACATCAAAACTAACTTCACTGCCGCTCGCCTTTTTCCAGCCGCTCCAATAGCTCATGAGTTTGAAACGTTTTGTGGCAAATGGATTCTGACGAAGATCCATACTCAATTCCCCATCCCCTCCTGTACTGCTTACCGTTCGTTTTAATTCCGGAAAAAGTAATGGGTACAAATCCCATGCCTCTACCCCAAGCGCCTTTTTACTGAAATACCATTGATATGGATCGGGTGACTTAAAATTGGTAACCGCTAAGATTCCATTATCAACCGCAGCCAAACAAACCATTGATCCCGAATTGGCTTTCACGGTTATACGTTGGCGTTTTTCAGAACGGCTTGTAGCTGCCGCCTATATTGAAACAGGTAATCTTTTGCTTTCATCTTTAACCTGAATATTGGCAAGACCATGTGCTGCGGTAAGCGGCAAGTCTGTAGCCATTGTATGTGGCTTAAAAAGGGTGGCGGTAATATAAGCATTGGGCAAATGTTTTTCATCAAGCTCAATATCCATCGTGGCTGTTCTTTTTTTTACCTCAAGCCAGTGATGCGACAATACCTCACCTCCCTCTACTGTTACAAGCATACGACCATTGAATGGCGCTTTAAACAAAGCCTTTACCCTGTCACCGG
>JALOMX010000216.1 GCA_025455245.1 Chitinophagaceae bacterium | reverse complement strand
ATGAATTTTAGTTTATAAAAGATACAATCAAATATTTCTATCCGGCCCATAAAAAAAGGGATGAATCATTCATTTCGATTCATCCCCTTTCAATATTATTTTACAGAAAAATCAACTCACCCCGCGCATCATTTTCTTCAGGAAGGGCGAAATAGCCAGCATGATTAACCCTCCTGTAACAGAGGTAATAACGAGGAACAAGAATAGGTTCATTTCAAATTTGTGCAACAGGTTTTCAAGGATGCCTGCCATATAGTTTGCCAGTGCAATACTTGTAAACCAAAGACCCATCATCAGCGAAACGATCTTGGGTGGAGAAAGTTTGGTGATCATACTTAAGCCGATGGGCGACAGGAACAATTCACCTACGGTATGCAATAAATACACACTCACTAACCACAGCGGACTAACCAAGGTTCCGCCTGATGCTTTTTGATTGGCAAAAAACATAACAACAAATCCTAATCCGAGCAAAATAAGGCCAAGGCCGAATTTCACGGGAATGTTGGGATTGGATTTGCGTTTGCTCAGGTAAATCCAGAGCGCAGCAAAAATGGGGGCGAGGGTGAAAATGCCAAAGGCATTGATGGATTGAAACCATGTAGTAGGAACCGTAAATGATCCTAAAGCACGGTTGGTATTTTCTTCGGCAAACAGGTTGAATGTACCACCGGCCTGCTCGAACCCGGCCCAGAAAAATATGTTGAAAAAAGCCAATACGAATATTACCCCTACGCGGCTCCATTCATCGCCACCTTTGGTGTTGGTAAAAATGAAATAAATAACACCGAGTGCACCGATGGCAAAAATGGTGTTGGTAACCATTTTGTAGGTTGAATCGCTCATGGAAGTAAATAAAGTGAGCATCCCATACACAAGGGCCGCCACGCCAACTGTCCATACCGCAATGCTTAGATAATCCTTTGTTTGCAACCTTTCCTGCGTGGCAGGTGCTGAGGGTGGAAGACCTACATTCTTCAGGTATTTTTGGGTGGAGGCAAAAATGATCAGCCCAAGCAACATACCTATTCCGGAGGCTGAAAAACCATATTGCCATCCATAAATCTCGCCTAATGAACCTGCAATCAGAGGAGCAAGGAATGCTCCGAGGTTGATGCCCATGTAGAAGATGGTAAAGCCACTGTCGCGGCGGATGTCGTTTTGCTCGTACAAACCGCCCACCATGGTAGAAATGTTGGGTTTGAAGAAACCGTTACCGGCAATCAGCAAACCAAGACCGAGGTTCAGCATGGCCTCGCGGCCAACTGCCACGGTTTCGGCGCCGGCTACTCCGGCGCTTAATGCAAGGATAAAATTGCCTAAGGCCATCAAAAGACCGCCTATGTAAACCGATTGCCGCTGACCGAGCAGCTTGTCGGCTAAAATACCACCCAAAATTGGCGTGAGGTAAACAAGCCCGGTAAAGATGGCGTAGATTTCAAGTGCACTTGCCCTTTCTAAGCCAAAGCCACCTTTCATGGCGGTGGAAGTCAGGTACAGCACAAGCAGGGCGCGCATGCCGTAATAACTGAAGCGTTCCCACATTTCGGTAAAAAACAGGGAGTACAAGCCCGCAGGATGGCTTGTTTTTTGGTTAGCAACCGTTGATGTCATGTTGTATTATTTAAGTTTTCTCTTTTTTGAACGAGGGGCAAAATAGAACTTTTTATTGCTCGGAGTAATTTTTAAAGCCAATTTTGCACCCGGCTCAAAAGATTTTCATGTATTTGAGACCGAAAAAGAATTCTTTATTTCAGGCATTTATGAACATTCTCCTACTTGGCTCCGGCGGTCGCGAACACGCACTTGCACGGAAAATAGCCCAAAGTCCCCACTGTGAAAAACTGTTTATTGCTCCGGGAAACGGTGGTACAAGCCTGCATGGCACCAATGTACCCCTTGGGGTTAATGACTTTGCCGCACAGCAGGCATTTGTAAAAGAAAATGCCATCGACCTGATTGTAGTGGGTCCTGAAGATCCGTTGGTGAATGGCGTGTATGATTATTTTACCGAAAGGGGAGTGGCGGTAATCGGTCCGTCCAAACAGGCCGCACAATTGGAAGGAAGTAAAGCTTTCAGCAAAAAGTTTATGCAGCGGCAAGGAATACCTACGGCTGCCTATGCCGAGTTTACGGCAGAAAATTTCGAAGAAGGGAAGGCCTATCTGTCAAAGCATGCATTGCCCATTGTGTTGAAAGCCGACGGGCTTGCAGCCGGAAAAGGTGTGGTCATTTGTGAAAGCCACGAAGAAGCACAAAAGGTTTTTGCAGAAATGATATTACAAAAGCAATTCGGCGAAGCAAGCAGCCGGGTTGTGGTAGAGCAGTTTTTAAGTGGTATTGAGATCAGCGTGTTCGTACTGACCGATGGAAAGGATTACAAAATCATCGGGCATGCCAAGGATTATAAGCGGATAGGTGAAGGCGATACAGGCCCCAATACGGGGGGCATGGGCTGCGTCAGCCCGGTACCGTTTGCCGAAGGCGCTTTTATGCGAAAAGTAATTGACCGCATTATAGAGCCAACCATCAGCGGCCTGCACAAGGAAGGATTGGTGTACAAGGGCTTCGTGTTTTTCGGTCTGATTAATGTTGAGGGCGAACCTTACGTGATTGAATATAATTGCCGGATGGGCGACCCGGAAACGGAAGTGGTGATGCCGCGGTTGAAGAGTGATTTGGTGGAGTTGTTTATTCAGTTAAATAAGGGAGAACTTGGTACAGCAGAGGTAGAGATTGACGAGCGTGCTGCAGCAACAGTGATGGCAGTGAGTGCAGGCTATCCGGGTGATTATGAAAAGGGGAAATCTATGCAGTTGCCCGATGCCATACCTGCCGATTGTTTTTTGTACCATGCCGGTACGAAGCAGGATTCCAATGGTCAATTACTCACCAATGGTGGCAGGGTAATAACGGCCACCGCCTTGGCGCCCACTATTCAGCAAGCCGCGGCCTTGGCTAAAGAGGTTATTGCGCAAGTGGAATATGAGGGTAAGTATTTCAGGAAAGATATCGGGTATGAGTTTGCGTGAGGCATTGCTTTGAAAAATTAAGAAAAGGGCGCCAAGTACACGGCGCCCTTTTTAGTTTTATTGGTTGTGTCCTCTCCAACCAGTTTTATTGGTTGTGTCCTCTCCAACCAGTTTTATTGGTTGGTGTCCTCACCAACCAATAAAACCATCATTAAATAATCATTTCTTCAACTGCCCCATTATAATCTCAATAGCCTTATCCAATTGCGGATCGCGGCCATTCACCTTATCGTCAAAATTGTTGAGCACTTTTACATCGGGTTGCACACCGGCAAATTCAATGTCTTTCCCATCGAGCGTATAGCAGCCCCAGCTTGGTAAACGCAAAGAACTGCCATCCACCAATTGTGTGCCTGTAGTAAAGATGATCCAGCGGTAGGTTTCGTTCCCCACCACGGTTCCAAGCTTCAATGCCTTAAAGCCGGTGGCGGTCATTTCAGCATCGCTCAGGCTTTGTTCATTTATCAACAATACAATCGGTTTGTCGGCGGGGGCAAAATTGCTCTGCCCTGTTAAGGAGCCCGAACGGTATTTCCATTTCAGGTAGGTTTTCTGACTCAGGAAGCGCAACACTTCATCGTGCACATTGCCGCCGGTATTATAGCGCAGGTCGAAGATCAGTGCGTCTTTCCTGTAAAAATCCCTTGCCATATCCATCAGGAAATTTTGCAGTTCGCCGCCGCCCATATCTTTCATGTGTACATAGGCCACTTTTTTCCCTGTCTTTTCATCCACCCGTTTTTGGTTGGCATCCATCCATTCATCGTACAGGTAGCTAGTAATGCCGGTAACGGGGTGTATATTGACGTTGTAGGTTTCTTTGGCATTCTTAAACGTCAGTTTCATTTCCCTGTCAGCCGATGGTTGTGTAAAGTAATAGGAACGATCCATGGATGGGTTCACATCCACGCCATTTACCTTAGTCAGTACATCGCCGGGTTGAATGTTGATTCCTTTTTTATCGGCCGGGCCGCGGCTTACGATGCGCTTTACGGTGTACGGATTGACGTTGTCAAAAATGATACCCGGCTCCACTGTTCGGTTGGTCAGGGAAACAGTTTCATCGTCACCAAAAGTTCCAAAACCGGTGTGCGATGAGTTGAGTTCACCGAGCAGGTCGTTCAGCAGTATGCGGATGTCCTGCCTTGTATTGACATAGGGTAAAAATGCTGCATACCTGTCGCGGATTTTTTTCCAGTCGAGCCCGCGGAAGGTTTCATCATAAAAGTTCTCTTCCATCTGCGCCCATGCTTCGTCAAACATTTGGGTAAACTCACCTGCAAGGTTTCTGCGGAAGGTATGACTGATCGTGATGGGGTCTATCTTGTTGGCATCCAAATTCAATTTGCCAATATTGCCACGGCTCAATACAAAATATTTTCCATCGGCTTCCTCAATGGAAAAACCACCGCCTTCGGGACCTTGTATCTTTTCTGTCTTAGGTTGTTCAAAGGGTTCAAAAACCGTTTTCCATAAAGTATTGCGGCCTTCGCCATGATTGCTGATGTACACCATGGTTTGCTTATCTGCTTTTTGAAACACATCGAGCAGAAACTGATTGCCAAAACCAGGCCCAACCTGTTCCATCCTTTCCAGGAAACGGTCTTCATCAATGGTTATGGAAACCACGCTGTCTTTTTTCCTTGTAGTATCTTTCTTTTCCTGCTTAAATAGTTCATCGTATTTATCCATGCGATAAGGATCATCAAACCGGTTAACCGCCACCCGGTATATTTTCACGTTCTGCCCAAAACCGATAGGGTAGGAGGGCTTCACCGGGTTGCT
>JALOMX010000215.1 GCA_025455245.1 Chitinophagaceae bacterium | reverse complement strand
TCCCTTAACACCCATGGCTGCACAAAAGCTTGCCGATAGCCTTGGATGTTTTTTGCCTACCCGGAAAATGGTGGATGACATTTACCAACAATCGAAGGTAAAATTGGAACCCATGCCCCTGTTTGCTTTTCGCGACAGCACGCCAACCTTGTATCATCATCACCTGATGATTGAAGGGCAGCGGCAGGGCAGGGATGGAATGATTGCAGGAATAAAAAAGGATGTGGTAATCAGCGATCAATTGAAACAAAACGGGAAACCAAACCGTGTGGCTATTTACGGTTGGCACAAACCTGACGGGAAACCCATTCAACCATTATATACAGGACATATAAACCACTATGTAGATTATAGTCATGGAATAAGGTTGGTGATGCAGACCATTTATGTAAACAAAAAACCCATGAACTACACCGAAGTGATGAAGCACCCCGTTTACAGAAGGCTGTTATGTGATGAAGCAAACTGCGATGTATTCCGGTATGATTAAAACGGTTGCTATGGTAATCCTGACTAGGTTAGGGCATCAGCAAGGTTGGCTTCTTTACTGAGGTCATCAATTTTGGGGTCCATTATCCAAAACCATAATGGAGGAATTGTTGCAAGCATCATACTGCCCGGATATCCCGTGGGTAGTTGCGGGGCTTCATCGTGGTGACGGAGGATCTGGTATTTGCGGCTTGCAAGATAATGGTGGTCACTGTGGCGGCTCAGTTCAAACAACATTAACCGGCCAAGAACATGATTGCTGTTCCAACTATGCTGCGGAAGCGCCCTTTCGTATTTGCCTGCTTCCATTTCCTTACGGCACAGTCCGTAATGCTCTATGTAATTTACGGTTTCAAGTAAAAGGAACCCGCCGATGGCTGCCAGGATAAAATATCCGCAGGCTTGCCAACCAAATGCAATGCCAATGGCGATGATAAAAAAAAGCTGAAGTAACTGCAACTGCAGCATCTCGTTTTTGTAATGGACTGCCGGAAGACCTTTTTTTCGCAGGTCTGCCGCTGCAATTTTCCAGGCATCCATCCATGTACCGGTTACCGACCGAAGCCAGAACCTGTACAAACCCATCCCTTTGGGTGCACTTGAAGGATCGACAGGGGTACTGACGTTTTTATGGTGCCCTTTGTTATGCTCAATAAAAAAATGGGTGTACAGACTTGTCAGTAAAAGGCTTTTGGCCATCCATTGTTCATGGGTTTTCATCCGGTGTCCAAGCTCGTGTCCCACATTGATGCCAAAAGCCCCGCAGGATAATGCCATACCGGCAATCCGGCCTGTGCGTTCCCACCAAAGCAGGCCGGGATCTGTAACGGAATGTAAAAACCAGTAAAGGGCGAGGTATTGCATGGGAACGATCAGGTAAAGAAACCAATCGTATATGGGATCTTTTTGTGCAATTGCTTCTTCGGCCTGTGTCATGTTTTTGCTATCGGCAGGAATCAGCAGTTCGATCAGTGGGATGATACCGAAGGCATATAAAACGGGAAGCCATGTAACCCAGCCCGTATGATGAAAGGCCCTCCACGTGGCGAAGTAAATGCCAAATGGAAGAAGGTACTTGAAGGCGCGGACATTCATACAGTAAAGTTAGGGTGGAGAAAAGTTTAAGGTTTGAAGTTTTAAAAGTTTTTATGCAAGGGTTTCCGGTTAAAGACCAAAGGTTCCGGTTTTAAGGGCAAGGCATTGTCAACTGAAAAAAATGCCTGTGGTGGGTGAAAATCCTTGTTTTCAGGGATATGGATGAAAGCCGGGAATGAGGGACGGATTGTGGAAGATTTGGAGGTGAAGGGCTGCCGGACCAACGCAGGTACCCCGCTGAAGGACTGTGCGCGGGCATGGCGGCGGAGTACCGCGGCGGGCCGGAACTGCCGCCGGATCAGGGCAAAAATGCTGATAGCCCCTGAAAATCAATCAGATTTTGCTATCCACATTTATGCACATTAGTTTTTCACGTAGTGGTGGAAAGTTGATATAATTGATTCATTTACAATTGTTTAATTATGTGGATAATTTGGGAGAAATGTGAATTTGTCGTTTGGTGGGAAAAAGTGTTATTTTGTGTCAGAAAGTGTTAAAAGTTAGCGCATGGCAGGTTTTCTCGGAGAATTTGAAGCAACACTGGACGCGAAGAATCGCTTCCTGCTTCCTGCTGCGCTAAAAAGGCAGATGCCCGAGGGGACGCATATGCTGGTGATTAACCGCGGAATGGATGATTGCCTTTGGATGTATTTGCTGGATGACTGGAAACAAGTGGAGGATCGGTTGAGGCAGGTAAACCCCTATGACAGCCGGGAAAACCGATTGATGCGCAGGGCTCTGATAGCCGGGGCCGTGTATGTGGAATTTGACAGTGCAGGCCGCCTGAACCTTCCGAAAAATTTAATGGAATACGCAGGTCTGGATAAGGAAATCATGCTGGCCGGCGATATTGACAAAATTGAGATTTGGGACAAATCCAAATATGAAAAGCTCTTTGATTCGCTGACTCCTGAAAAGATGAGCGCTATGGCGAGCGGAATACTGGGAAGCGCTGCCGGGCAAAAAATGTAGGGCGACCCATGATGGACACATCTTTTTCGCCATATGAAAGTGCCGGGGGGGGGAATGAATACCATGTTCCTGTCCTTTTTTCTGAATGCATGCAGGCCTTGAACATTGAACCTGACGGAGTATACATTGACTGCACATTTGGCGGTGGCGGACACAGCCGGGGAATATTGCAGAGGCTTGGTAAGAACGGACGGCTGATTGCTTTTGATCAGGATCCTGACGCAGAGCGAAACCTGCCAACGGATAGCAGGTTGACGTTTGTAAGGCAGAACTTTATGCATGTGCATCGTTACCTCCGTTTGTACGGCATTGAAAAGGTTGATGGTTTGCTTGCCGACCTTGGTGTAAGCAGTCATCAGTTTGATGAAGGTGAGCGTGGTTTTTCATTTCGCTTTGATGCTGCTTTGGATATGCGCATGGATTACACGCAGGAAAAGACCGCTGCCCGGGTGTTGAATGATTACAGCGCTGCAGAACTGCAGGAATTGTTCAGCCGGTATGGTGAGGTGACCAACGCCCGAACCCTTGCCGCAGCAGTTGCTGAGAGACGGGAACATTCACCGTTTTCAACGATCAACGATTTGCTGCTTGTGTTGAAACCTTTAAGCAAGGGAAATCCCAACCGTTATTACGCTCAGGTTTTTCAGGCATTGAGGATGGAGGTAAATGATGAGCTTGGTGTATTGAAAGCATTGCTTGCACAACTTACCGATATAATAAAGCCGGGCGGCAGGGTTGCTATAATCACATTTCATTCCCTTGAAGACAGAATGGTAAAGCAGTATTTTAAGGAGGGTGGCTTTGATGAAGAGGCGGATCCTATTTATGGACGAAAGATGAAAAGCCCATGGAGGCTTGTACATAAAAAGCCAATAGAGGCAGGAGCAGAGGAGTTGAAAAGAAATCCGCGGGCGAGGAGTGCCAAGCTGAGGGTGGCGGAAATGACCGGATAGTGATGGCATTGGATTTGAGTCCGGTGATTATGGGTTGAAAATGATAAAAAGTTGAGGTTGAAATACAAATGGAGAAAGCAAACAGGAAAACAGGTGTTGGGCATAATGTGATGCAGGCAAAATGGCTTGTGCATTATGTACCATTTGCAGTGTTTATGGGCTTGCTTGCCATTATTTATATCGCAAACGGACATTACGCCGATGATACCTTACGAAAGACTGCAAAAGCAAGAAGTGAGTTGAAACAACTTCAGTTTGAGTATAAGACATTACAAGCTGAATTAATGTATAGAAGTAAACAAAGTGAATTGGAAAGGGCTGTTGAACCGCTGGGATTAAAAAGATTGACTGAGCCCCCTATTGTAATAAAAGCAAAGTAAAAACCAACTGACAAAATAACCGGCTGAAAAAATGGAGACAAAACAAAACATATTGGTTAGGACATACCTGATCTTTTTGGTTCTGTGTCTCTTTTGTTTGGTTATTATCGGCAAGGTTCTGTATATACAAATTGCGGAAGGAAACGAGTGGAAAAGGATAGCGGATAACGGGCGGGTAAAGATTGTGGAAATTGAGGCTGAAAGGGGTTCTATTTACAGTGAAGATCAGCTTGTATTAAGTACCTCTGTTCCGGAATTTGATATTTATGTTGATTACCGGGCCGAAGGATTGATTGAGAAGGATGGTAAGCTGTTTAAAGAAAACCTTGATTCATTGAGCAATGGTCTTGCAGCATTGTTTGGAGATAAAAAAGCATCCGAGTACCGGAAAATACTGCTTAACGGGTTTAATAAGGGACTTCGCTTCTCTTTGTTAAAAAGGAAAATTTCATTTACGGAATATGAGGATCTGAAGAAGTTGCCCCTGGTAAGGCTTGGAAAAAACAGAAGCGGCTTTATTGCGGAAGTAAGAATGAAAAGACTTTATCCGTTTAAGTCACTTGCCAATCGTACCATTGGTATTGCCCGTGATAGCAATAAGGTTGGACTAGAGCGCAGCTATGATCAGTTTCTGAGCGGTACCACAGGACGCAGGCTTGTACGCTTTATTGCCGGAGGGGTTGGGATGCCTATAGAAGATGTAGTGAACAAGGAGCCGAGTGACGGTTGCGATATTATAACTACCCTGAACCCTGCCATACAGGATATAGCGCACGAAGCGCTTGAAAAGATGATGGTAGAAAATGAGGCCTTATATGGCACCTGTATCGTAATGGAAGTTGCAACGGGTAAAGTACGGGCAATTGCAAATCTTGGACGTCAATCCGATGGGAGTTACTGGGAAGATTACAATTATGCACTTGCAGCA
>JALOMX010000214.1 GCA_025455245.1 Chitinophagaceae bacterium | reverse complement strand
GCTTTTACCCTGGTTGGGGCGGGGGTTTATAATATTGCGGATACGGAAAAAAGTGAAAGGGATT
Organism: Chitinophagaceae bacterium; assembly: GCA_025455245.1. Lineage (GTDB taxonomy): Bacteria > Bacteroidota > Bacteroidia > Chitinophagales > Chitinophagaceae > Phnomibacter. The sequence goes on along the minus strand of JALOMX010000214.1, from coordinate 6,679 downwards.
ATATTCCCAAAAAGGCTAAATGGCTCAAAGAAGCCGCATCGGGATTTGACCCGGAAAACAATTCCGTTACCTGTGCAAGTGGCAAGGTTTTCACCTACGATATACTGATCGTAGTTCCCGGCATTCAACTCAATTGGGGAAAAATAGAAGGCCTCAAAGATTCGCTTGGCAAACACAGCATTACAAGTAATTATCTGTTTAAGACAGCACCCTACACCTGGGAGTTAATAAAGAATTTTAAAGGAGGAACTGCCATCTTCACCAATCCTCCAACCCCTACCAAATGCGGAGGTGCTCCACACAAAATCATGTGGCTCGCCTGCGATTACTGGCGTAAACAGGGCATTCTGGACAAATGCGATGTGCATTATATTTCGGGTGGAACCATCCTTTTCGGAGTACCTGAATACAGGAAAACATTACAGGAAAAAGCAGATGAATACGGTGTGAAAATCCAACTCAAACAAACTGTTTTAGCCGTTAACGGACCCGACAAGACCATTACGTTTAAAGGACCCGATGAAAACGGAACCGAGCGAACAGAAACCATGCGATATGATATGCTTCATATTGTACCTCCACAAAGCGCGCCTGATTTTGTTGCCCAAAGCCCGCTTGCAGATCAAAGCCCATATGGATGGGTGGATGTAAACCCCGAGACATTTCAGCACAAAAAGTTCAAAAATGTATTCAGTTGTGGCGATGTATGCAGTGCGCCAACATCCCGCACCGGTGCCGCTATCAGAAAAGAAGCCCCGGTAATGGTTGAGCATATTATGGCATTTATAAACAATACTTATTGCGATGCAAAATATGAAGGCTATTCAGCCTGCCCTATACCAACCGAATATGGGAAGCTAATGCTCGCAGAATTTGATTACAATAATAAGCCTACCATGACTTTTCCATTCGATCAGGCAAAGCCCCGATGGAGCATGTGGATGATGAAACGATATGTTTTACCATGGCTTTATTGGAATAGGATACTCCAGGGAAAAGCATAGGTTATGGGGGCAAAAAAAAGAGGGAGGATATTTCGCAATACCCTCCCTCTTTTTATTATGATAAAGTGGATTTTGTTAAGTCCTATTCAGCCATTGCAACTTTTATCTTCCCGGACTTTGCTGCCTTGCCAAGTGCATCATAATCCCTTTCATTCTGGGCGGCATAAGAAAAAGCGAATTTAACCATCGCATCGTCAAGGGCTTCACTGTTACCCAAATATCCTGCCAATAATGCTGAATCTCCGGAGCGGGCATGTGCCAATGCAAGCGCCCACCCGCACAAGGCAGTATATTGTGGCATATTTTCAACTTTAACCTTTGTAGGATCAAACTCTATACCGCCCTTCATATCGCGCAACTGACGCATATAAAAATTGCCATAGCTGAGTTTTCCCCATCCAAGAAAAATATCCGGTGCACCCTGAATCAGACGTTGCCCGGCAACAACCCTTTGTCCATCATTGCCATAAGCCGATCTTGCCACGTATGGAGCAAGCACCGATGGCTGCGCCTCTTTGAACTGAAGAAACAACGGATCATCTTCATGGTTACCGACGAGAAAAATTACCCAGCATCGGGTTCCAACACTACCAACTCCAACAACCTTACGGGCAACATCGGTAATACGGTAACGTTTTAAAATAGCAGCCTTATCGTCGGCAAGTGATGAAATGTAAGAAGACATGGCTTCAGCAAGTGCATCTTTAATTGGGGTACCATCGGGTGTATGTGTTTGCCTTACAATAAAGGGAGCATCTTCACGAAAACAATATCTTTCGTCAACAAGGTCGGTAAGCTTGCCAAGTACCTGCAGGTGTGTTCGTTCGCGTGCTTTGCTGAATATTTTTTCGGCGCTTTCCCATTTGCGCATATTGCTTCATCCTTTTGCGGTATGAGGTCATTGCGGTGCGAACAGCTTCCTCGCACAAAACCTTGTCGGCCCCCATAAACTGCCCGCCCACCACAATACTGGTAACCAGACGCTTCACATCCCATTCCCATGGTCCGGGAATAGTCTCGTCAAAGTCGTTGATACCAAATATCAGACGGCGCTCGGCTGAAGCAAAAACCCCGAAATTGGCCATATGCATATCACCGCATGCCTGCACATAAATTCCGGTGGTGTGACCGTTTGCGGCGAGGTCGCCGGCCATGATGGCGGCACTCCCCCTTAAAAAGGCAAATGGCGAGGTTAGCATGCGTGCATACCGGATAGGCACAAGGTCCGGCAATCTTTTTTCCGCCTGCTTTTCAAGCATGGCAACCGGATCTGTCCTCTTTTTCGGAATTTTATAAACACCGTGGCCAGCCCGGCTACATTTTGTCCTTATGGCTTTTCCGTCTTCAAAGCGTTCCTTAACGGAAAGTTGCTTTGACTGAAAATGCTTTAATAAATCACTGCGCATTTTATTCATTTTAAAAATGATACATCAAGAATTGCCGCGCACCCAAAGATTGAAACTGGCTGTCTTAATGGTTCCTGAATAAATACATATCCCTTTTTTTGAAAATCACGAAACTGGAAAGGTTAATCAAAAAAGTCGATTCTCCGGTTAGCTGCAACCATCTCTTAATTCTTTAACAAACTTAATAAAAGGCTCTCCGGGTAAGCATGATAAATATCAGCCCGGTTGTCTTATACTGATAAAAAATTGAAATTCTTTTTATCCTTTTTTTCCCAATTGCGTACCCCTTTCCATCTTAATATCAACATATTTGCATGTTTTGAAGAATTGTTTAGTATTTTGTTGAATAATGATAGAAGGAATACCTCATAACGATATCAGAAATGAATTATCAAAAATTGTCGATAGCCCTTTGTTCAGACAATCGCCCAAACTTGTAAAGTTTTTAAATTTTATAGTGGAAAAAACCCTGGAAGGAAAAGCCCATATTATTAAGGAATATACCATTGGAAAAGAAATTCTGGATAAAGCCGGGGATTATGACCCTAAATTCAATGCATCTGTCAGGATTCATGCCATGCGGTTACGTAAATTGCTGGCCGACTTTTATCAAAACACAGAGCATGATATTCACTATCGGATTGACCTTCCAAAGGGATCTTACCAACCCATTTTTTCAAAGGCAATTAATGGTTCCACAGTAGGATCCGCAAATAACAATCCGGAGTCAAATGAAAAGTCGTTCAACATTTGTGTGGTTCCGTTCACAGGCTTTGTCGATCCGGAAACCGAAAACATTTCCATTACCGGTTTTTGTGAGTTTCTCACCATAAAGCTTTCACTTTTCCAGGACATAAGGGTTGTTCCTTTCCATTCAACATCCCAATACATAGAAACGGGCGGCACCTTGAAAAACATTGAGAAAGATCTTGATGTTTCCAATTATTTAACGGGTAATATTGAAGTCGAAAAAGACTTTTTGCAGGTATCCTATCAACTGATTGATGCAGAGAGTCAAATTATTATTTGGGCAGATCAGTTCAGGACAAACCTTCAAAACACCACAGGAATTGATGCCATTGATACCATTTCAAGTCAGATTGTTTCTACACTGGCCGGTTATTCAGGCTTAATACATTATAAAAATATTTTAAATAAAAATCAGCCTCCACCCATCCAAAATCAAATGGCCAATGCCATTTTCTGGTTTTATCATTATAAGATGAGGCACTCATCCACACTGTTTTTTCAGGCAATCCAAAAGCTGGAAAAGGCAAATGAAATAGATGATAATTGTTCCATTTGCTGGGCCATTTTAGCACAATTATATGGAGATGCAATAATCTATAATTATAAAACGGAAAAGGATCCTATGATAATGGCCGCCTCCTGTGCTCAAAAGGCATTACAATTGGATCCCCATGGTCAACATGCACATCTTGCCTGGGCCTGGGCACAGGTTTTCTACCGGAATAAACAGGAAGTCATAAACAGCCTTGAAAAAATGGAATCTATCAACCCAAATGCATCCTATTTTCAGGCCGCTTGCAGTTTTTGCTATGCCTTGACGGGCGATTATGAAAAAAGCATAGAAAAGCTAAATAAAGCAAGGGGCTTAAACCCCCTTCCATACTGGTGGCTGAACCTTGGTGAAATTCTTTTCGCCCTGAAAACCAATAATTATGAAAAGATGCTTTTTCATGCGCAGAAAACAGGAACCCGCAAAGTGATTTACGAGCATATTTTTGAAATGATTTGCTATGTTTTCCAAAAAAACATCCCGGCAATAAAATTGATCCTGAAAGAATACAATGCCAAATATCCCGAAGGGCTTGTTCATCTTGAAAAAGTATTGCCTGCTATTCTCTTTGATGAAGAACTTGGTGAAAAAATCAGATTTGCCCTGCAGCAATTAATTAAAATGCAGGAAACTTTAAGAAAAGAAAATTAGTGCTTCAACAAACAAATAAATAAGTTATTTTCAATCCTAATGTGTCAGTAAAATCACTTACTTTGTAATTGTCATTTTAAAACATAATAATATGGATAACCTGCCTGTTATAAAGACTGAAGAAGCCGATGCGCCTTCCGTCAATGTTGAAAAAAAGAAGAAAAAAGAAGACAAGGAAGAAAAGAAAGATATCAGTCTCGATAAATTAGAATTGGCTCTTTACAGGGCTCAATTAGCCATGGTAAGAACAGCCACCACCACCACCACGCTGGGCTTTGCTTTATACAAGCTGATGCAGGAAAAACACAGAGAAGGTACGGATGGTCCGCTTATGCAAATTTTCTCTCCCAAAATAGTATCACTTGTCCTTTTCTTTGCCGGCTTTCTTGGCTTGATCAGTTACAGCTTCAAACACGTTGCTTCCCTGAAAAAGATAAATAGATTCACCCCGAAGTTTTATGTCTCCGGGGTGATGATGGTTAGTTACGTAATCCTGATGTTAACCTTCTTCTTGTTTATTGGAGCCCTTCTTAGTGGTTAGGACCCCCTTTTGATTTTATTTCTTTTTAAAATCAAAACAAACGGCGCCACCAAGTCCAAATTGCAGCAGTGTAGCATAATCAGGCACCGCAACAACACCATACCAGGTTCTCCAGTAATCGGCTCCAAAAGAAGAAACAACGGATTGGAGATAAGCATTCAACTTAAAGTAAACGGGTTTACCTGAATTAATTTTCACACCGGCTTTTAAGTTCCAGGCAAAATTGGTAGCTGATTCGCCACCACCGTCCAAAATTCCTACACCAAGCCCTCCGCTTAAAAAAGGTTTTGCTTTGGCATCAGGAGATTTATCGAGGTAGCCCGTAAAGCCCAATAAGATATAATTGACTGCTCCTGATTCGTCGCCCTCACTAATTTTAGTTCCATTATTAAGATACAAGGGAACATCAACTCCTACCCGCTGATAACTTAATTCAATAGAAGAAACATTGCTTGTATAATACTCCAAACCGCCACCATATTGAAAGCCGCTGCTTACATCAGCATAGGCAGCATCAAATTTTACACGGTCTTTAAAGGTATATCCTAAAGGGGCATTGAGGGAAAATGTACCTTTTTGGGTGAAACCCACAGCAGAAATCATTGTTACGACTAACAGAGAAATAATGAAACGTTTCATAAATTGTTTGAATTTGATTTAAAAAAAAATTGGGGGTTTCTGATACCGATCGGGATAAGAAAAATTCAGTTAGGATTTCATACCATCTTTTTTTTCAACTTTTCTCCCGGTTTATCATTCACCAACCGGAAAACAAAAGTAAATCAATCATTAAAGCACTGTTTGCACACTCTTCATTTAACCGTTTCATGAGGATTTTCAGCCGTATGAAAAACCGTTGAAATCTAATATTGACGGGGATTTCAGCAAATCAACCTTATCCGGGAAGTCAATACTGATTTTTATCATAGTTAGATTAATATGGCAGATATAATTTGGAGTCCAAATTTGTAAACCGGGATTGTTTTTCAGCCTAAAAAAATATGCGAGGGGGTTGGCGAATCAACGCGGCGTAATAATAAAATTTTAATTGGCCGGAATAATGAAACTGACTAAAAAATTAGAAAACCTCCTTAAGATCATCTTATTGTATTCCTTTATAATATTGATTGTCGTTGAACTCCCGGCCAAAACTAAAATACAGCTTTATAGCCAAACAAATGATTCGTGGTTATTCCGGGAGGAACATTACCTGCTTCTTCGCGACATACCGGGTAAAACCTGTAGAAACGGATTGGAATTGGAAGTAAGCAATACAGGCTCAGTTGACATTTTTGGAAGCCTTAAAACAGGTGCCACCTTTTGCATTGAGGCAACAACATACAATCTGACGCCTGCCTCCGGCTTTTTTTTACATCAATCTGAAAAATACCATTCAACTTAATAAAAAAAGGACCTGAAAAAATGTTGACAAACCGTATACAGCGTTCAAATTCACATGGGTGATGCAAAGCAAAAAAATACTTTTTTATTTGATAATAATTTTCGGCATTTCGGCTTCGCAAAAAGGATTTTCGCAGCTCTCAAGCAATGCGCAGGAAGTGTGGCCGGCGCTTGACGCGTACCTGCGGCTCAACCAGAAATGGAGGATATATGCTACCACAGCCGCTACCAAGATGAATGAGTCATCCTATACAGATGGCGCCATTGGTATTTTTGGAGACTACTTTACTTCCCCTCCCGGCTTTGTTCAAAAAATGAAACCACAGAGGTCCGACAGTTTACCCGGTAAGTTCCTCTGGATAAGGTTCGGATATCA
>JALOMX010000213.1 GCA_025455245.1 Chitinophagaceae bacterium | reverse complement strand
AAAGGCAAAAGGCTCTGCAAGGGCGGTAAATATTCCCCCTGCCGCCATACAGGTAAGGGCAATAGACACATTCGCCATTTTTATACTTCCGTAAAAAGCCACCCAATGAATGGCAACAAGGGCGCCAACCCCACCAATCCGCAGGGCATCTTTAAAGGATATTCTTTCAAATTCTTTGAAAAAAAACCGAAGGGCAACCAGCGTAACAACCGTAAAAAACATTCGCCACCAAACAAACTAATAAGGCGACCAAGTACCCCGGTGAATCCCCATAAAAAAACAGCAATATGTAATTGAATAAGTGCCTTTTTCATCAGGCGGCTAAGTTATGCGTAAGGCCGTTGAAATACAGGCAACAGTATAAAAATTTGAACGGATTAAAATCCTTCAACGATAGGTTTGGATTCTGTTTTTACGGTTTCGGCTATTGTGGCATCGCTTTTTAATTCATCGTTCCTGACCTTTATCCGGTAGTTTTTAAATAATGAATTCCATTGAATTTTCAGAACACCCAAAACACCCTCTTTGATGATCCCACTATGCATTTTGCTTGTTCCGAATTTGCGATCGACAAACGTAATAGGCACTTCAACAATTTTAAACCCAAGCTTCCATGCTGCAAATTTCATTTCAATCTGAAAAGCATATCCTACAAATCGGATGGCATCAAAATTTATATTCTCAAGGACCCTTCGATGGTAGCAAACAAATCCTGCCGTAGGATCTTTTACCGGCATCCATGTAATGAACCTTGTATACAGGCTTCCGCCCCGTGAATAAATATGACGGTCCAAAGTCCAGTTTTTTATATCCCCGCCTTTAACATAACGACTTCCGATGGCAACATCGGCAGCATTGTTATTGCAGGCTTTTACAAGTCGGATCAGGTCTGAGGGGTTATGACTGAAATCGGCATCCATTTCGCAGATGAATTCATACCTGCGGTTCAATGCCCATTTAAATCCGTGAATATATGCTGTGCCCAATCCTAACTTTCCAGACCTTTCAACAAGGTGCAAACGTGATGAAAATTTTGACTGAAGCTGCTTAACGATCTGAGCCGTTCCATCAGGTGATCCATCATCAACAACCAGAATATCAAAAGGCATTTCAAGATCCATGACAGCATGGATCATTTGCGAGATGTTTTCCTTCTCGTTATAGGTTGGTATTATTACTAATTGGCTCAAAAAACAAAATTGGAAACGAAATTACAGTTTTGATGTAAAAAAAGATAGCCTTGACCTAAAACAAAATGTGAAAGCAGATTTGTGAATGGATTACTTTTTCAGATAAGCTTTATGCAGTAATTCCGTTAGTTTCTTCTTGGTATGCTGAGGAAAATCACCCTGCATCATCCAGTCATAATAACTCCTTTCCTGCTGAAGTACTTTCTCCACCTCTTTTCCCTTGTGCTTTCCGAAGTTAAATACCACTTTGCCATCCTGAACAACCATACGTCGTGCAAAGTCAACAATTTCCTCTTCACCGATCACTTTAAAAATATCCTCCAGTGTTTTTCCCAATTGAGGATATCTGTTCAGTTGTGCTGATAAAACCTCCCATGTAGCTGCAGCATCGGCTTCGGCGCTGTGCGCATCATTCAAATCTTTGTTGCAATAAAACTTATATGCTGCACTGAGCGTACGGGGCTCCATCATGTGAAATATTTTTTGCACATCTAAAAGCTTCCGTCCTTCAATCTTAAAATCCTTGTCAATACGCAAGAATTCTTCCACCAATAATGGAATATCAAATTTATTACTGTTGTATCCGCTGATATCGCAATTTTCAAGAAACTGTTTTATTTCGCTCGCCACCTGTTTAAAGGTTGGTGCATCTTTCACCATGGCATCACTTATCCCGTGAACTTCGGTGGCCTGCGCCGGAATCGGCATTTCAGGATTGATGAGTTTACGCTTCACCTGTTTCGATCCATCGGGCATTACCTTAACAATAGCTATTTCCACGATCCGGTCGGTTCCAAGGTTAACACCTGTGGTTTCAAGATCGATAAATGCAAGTGGTCGTTTCAGTTCAATATTCATAGCGGTAAAAGTAAGTACTCAAATCCAGCAAGTAAACAGGATTTTTTTGAAATGGTCAACAGGCTTTATTTAATCCAGTTTTGCGCAACCTTTAAGGCATCTAAACCGTCAAAAGTGCCACTGCTCATCAGGAGCAGGTTATCATGTTCGGGCCGGTTTCTTTCTATCCACATTTCCAGGTCCGAAGAATCGGTCAATACGGTGAGGCCTTTCTTTTGAAACCCATCTACAATGGCACCGGCAGACAAAGGAGGCATACGTTTTACTTCCATGGCATGAGGGCTGTAAAATACGCAGGCGTTATCTGCGGCTTCAAGGGCACCCTTGTAATGTGGCATAAATTTTTCGTTCAGGCTGCTGTAAGTATGTAGCTCCAAAACGGCTGCAACCCTTCTCGAAGGATATTGTTTTTTTACCGCTTCCATGGTAGCTTTTACCTTGCTCGGGGCATGTGCAAAATCCCTGAAAACAACCCTTTCAGGTGTTTCGGCAAGGACCTCAAGTCTTTTTGCCGCCCCGGAAAAACTGCTGATAGCCTTCAGAAAAGTCCCTTCCCCAATCCCTAATTTACGGCAAACATGCCATGCCGCATGGGCATTTAATAGATTATGATTACCAAAAATATTCAAAGGCACTTGTTCGGCCCCTATTTTCAGGATGGTGGTATCACCCTCCTGAGTATGATCGGGTATTCCATAACCTGTTTTTTCAAAATGGTCTTTGGGATAACTTTTTACAAGGTTTGAAAGCACATCATCCGTTTCATTGAAAATAAGTGTTCCTCCCGGTTCAATCTTATCAAGAAAGATCTCAAACTGTTCAAGATAATTCTCGAAAGTGGGAAAAACGTTGATATGATCCCACGCTATTCCGGTCAATACCGCAATATGGGGATACAAAAAATGAAACTTAGGACGCCTTTCCACAGCACTCGCCGGGTATTCATCACCTTCACAAACGATGATCGGGGCATGTGTAATATCAACGCTTTGATTAAACCCCGGCAATTTGGCCCCGACCAAATAATCAAATGACAATCCGGCTTCTTTTAAGACATGCATAATCATGGAGGTAGTGGTTGTTTTTCCATGACTGCCCCCTACTACAATCCGCTTTTTCTGCAAACTTTCCTTGTAGATATACTCCGGAAATGAGTAAACAGGCAAATTCATTGCTTTTGCCTTTATCAATTCCGGATTATCGGCACGGGCGTGCATACCGAGAAGAACAGCATCGAGATCGGATGTAATATTGTTTTCGTTCCAGCCTATAGTGGAAGGCAATAAACCAAAACCAGCAAGATTTGACCTTGAGGGTTCAAATATTTCATCATCACTGCCTGTAATTATATAGCCTTTTTTATGGAGGGCTATGGCCAATTGATGCATCACACTGCCACCAATTGAAATAAAATGAATGCGCATGCGTTAGTAAAAAAAGCAAAGTAAACCATTTGCATTTATCTTTGTTTGTTGATTACTTTAATTACAATGAAAAAAATCCTCGTTATTGCTTTGATTTTATCCTTCGGGATGACTTTGTTTTCCTGCTCAAGCAGCAGATATGGTTGTCCGGGAAATCCCACAGCTCAAAAATACAGAAGGTAAAATCATAATATCCGCGTAATGAATTTTAGCTGGAAGCAACTCCATCAATCTGAAGAAATTGATGACATCATCCGCATGTCCTTTTTGCGCCCGCAGGTAATTTTTAAGCATAGCCACAGGTGTAACATTAGTTCAGTTGCCAAGAGAAGATTAGAAAACCATGGTCCCGCAGAGGGCATTGATTTTTACATTCTTGATGTAATATCAAACAGGGATTTGAGTAATCGCGTCGGTCAGATTTTCGAGGTTTGGCACGAAAGCCCTCAGGTTTTGCTGATAATTGATGGCGAGTGTATTTATGATGAAAGCCATATGGGCATTTCCATGAACGATTTATTGGAACAGGCTGAGCCCAAAATAAAAGGCTGATTACTTAAAATAATCAGCCTTTATTGGTCGCGTTGGCAATTGATGTGAAGACATATGCTTGCTGTGATATGTCTTAAGTTATTGGCGAAGGGCGTAAATAATAAGCACAGCATATCTTTCAGCTTAACTGAAGTTACCGGTTACTTTTTTCACCGGATACAGATTCCAATGTTCGCCCGGCGTACCGGCCCATGCACCTTACATGGAAGTAATGCCTTGAGGTTTTTCCTGTTTCCGACGGTTAGGTCAAATCATTCAGGAGGGGCTCTGCATATACTTTCGGTAGCTCTAAACTACAACAGTAGTCTCTCAAGCCGGGTACTTTTCGGAAGAAATCCCATCTCTGTTAAGCCATTTTACGCAACCAATCTCTTTTGGTCACCCAATTTACCTGACTATGTTTAAAGAACTTTTTCAGGTATAAAAGTAAAACATAAAAAATAAAAAAACCAAACAAAAAGCATGTTTTTTCTTCAAATTTATACCTATGGAAGGGGGAAATAATATGAAGATCAACCAAAATTGTTATCAGGGAATTCTGATGTAATGGATATCCTGAAACATTATATTTACACAGAAAATTTCGATATATGACGGTTACCATATTTGGCGCTACCGGATTGGTAGGCAAGCAATTGATTACCCATAGCCTTGCGATGGGCTGGAAAGTAAGGGCTTTCGGAAGGAACGTTGAAGCATGGATAGAGGCTGAAAATTACCGGGAGCATTTTTCCGCAATAAAAGGTTACGTATTTGATGCAGGCGATGTAAAAGAAGCTCTTAAAGGGTCTGATGCCGTATTGAGTGCCCTTGGCGGTTCACTTGATGGAAGCGACCGGACAAGGAGCCTTGGTATGAAAAATATTGTTGCGCAAATGGAAAAATATGGCCCCAAAAGAATTGTGGCACTTGGCGGGCTTGGCGTACTCGAAGCCCCTGACGGTTCCGGGCCCATGTTTTTACAGGAGGGCTATCCTGCTCAATATGTGCCCGTAGGAAAGGAACATTTTGAGGCATATCAGTTTCTGAAGGC
>JALOMX010000011.1 GCA_025455245.1 Chitinophagaceae bacterium | reverse complement strand
CGCCTGTATATGCGCAATGCCGCTGTAATGGTTCGCGAAGGAATGAGCCGTCAAAAAGCACTCGAAGCCATGACGCTGGAAGGCGCACGGATGCTCGACCTCAGCAGCCGCGTAGGATCGCTTAAGGTGGGTAAGGATGCCGATTTTGTTATTCTTTCCGGTGATCCTTTCTCCATTTATACCAAACTGGAACAAACATGGGTGGAAGGCATCAAACGATTTGATCTGAACCATCCCGAACAACGAAAATGGCTATCGGGCGGATTTGAAGTGTACAGCCCTGACAGGGGCGAATTTCATCACCATGTGGATGAAGACCATTAGAGATTTACGATTTCGGATTTATGAATGATGATTTAGGATTAATTTTTATTTTACTATACAAATAAATTTCACTTTTCCACCCATTCATTCATAAACCAATTCATTCACTAATTGACCTATTCACTCATTCACTCATTGACTTATTCACTCATTGACTCATGAACTTATTCACTTATTAACCTATGAAAAATTTCTTATACATTTTATTTCTTCTTCCCTCAATTGTGCAGGCACAAACGGCCATAAAGGCAGAAACGATTTACCCTGCAACGGGGCCGGCTATACGCAATGGTATCATCCTGATCAAAGATGGCAAAATTGAAAAGGTTGGTACGGATGTTCAGGTTCCGCCGGGCTATCAGGTTATGGAAGCCAAAGCGGTTACGCCCGGTCTGGTAGATGCCCGTAGTGTGGTAGGATTTTCCGGTGCGTTGAATATTCCAACCGATCAGGATCAGGTGGAAAAATCATCACCGCTTCAGCCCGACCTTCGGGCAGTTGATGCGTACAACCCTGATGAAAAATTAGTAGACTATGTTCGCCAATGGGGCGTAACCACCCTGCATACAGGCCACGGCATGGGCGCGCTTATCAGCGGACAAACCATGGTGGTAAAAACCAAACCCGGAACAGCAGATGCAGTTGTCCTGATTCCTGAAGCCATGCTTGCCATGACGTTGGGTGAAGGGGTTTCCGGATTTCAAAGCCCCGGCACACGTGCCAAACAAGTTGCCATGCTGCGTACTGAACTGCTGAAAGCACAAAGCCATGCCAAAAAAATGACCGATAAAGACACAAGCAAGAGGCCCGCACCCGACCTTAAAATGGATATGCTTGTTAAGCTGCTGAAAGGGGAAGTCAAAGGTCTTATTTATGCCAATAAGACTAACGATATCATGAATGCCATAAGGCTGTCGAAAGAATTTGGGTTTAAACTGGTATTGGAGGGTGCGGCCGAAGCTTACCGGATTACCGATGAAATAAAAGCGGCAAAGGCAGAAATTATACTGCACGCAACCATGGCCCGCAACGGAGACGATATGGTAAACATGACCCGCGAAAGTGCAGCCCTGTTAACCGCAGCAGGCATTCCTGTTAGTATTGAAACCGGTTATGAAGCTTATGTACCCAAAACAAGGGTACTGCTGCATGAAGCGGCACAGGCAATGGCGCATGGGCTGAACTATGAAGAAGCCATCAAAACTATCACCCTTCATCCTGCAAAATTGCTTGGGTTGGAAAAAAGAATCGGCAGTATTGAAGAAGGAAAAGATGCCGACCTTGTGCTTTATAACGGCGACCCTTTTGAATACCTGACTAAGGTTTGTTTTGTAATGATTGAAGGTCAGATTGTAAGCCGTGGCTGTGAATAGTATCCGTTTTTGTATCCGGTGTTTTTAGCAAAAGATTTGTCTGGCAATTGTCGCCATCGCAGCAAGGCAAAGAATTAGTGCCACAAATCTTGCACTGATAGTGCCCGTGTACGTGGATAAGTTGAAGAGGATGCCCGCAAAAATGACAAAAAGGCTGATACATATAAATCCTAAAGCTGACAGGCAAAAATATACTGGGTGAAACTGAACCATAATTTTTTTTATACAGTCGGGTGAAAAATTAAACATGCTTGCTATATTGCATGCATCAACTTAACCCGGAAAAAAAATATGAAAATTGTCTCTTTCCTTAACATCCTGTTTATCCTTGTTTCCATAGCCGGAATGACACAAACAGATGATGACCTCTACCTTGCAGCCAATCTTAAAAAGCAATTTCCCGACGAACGATTTGGCGCGAGTGAATTACTGGAAGAATACAGGTTCGATCCGGGAGTCGGGCTTGACAATGCCCCTGTAGTAAGCGTAACCGGCAAAACCTCGGCCACTTTTGTAGCGCTCAGGGATGGCGCAAGTTTTCCATACTACCAGTACTACAACAAATTCGTGGCGCTTAAAAACTTCGATTATTATTACCGGAACCGCAAGGAAAAATTTGTACGTGCATCCATTAAAGCCGTAGATAAACCGATGACTGAAGACGGGATTTTTCTCGATGACAACCGTATCAAATACTACCCTGTTTACCTGCGCGAATTTGGCGAAGCCGCCCGGTTTGAGTTTACCGAACAATACAGCGACAGCAAGTATTTTACCCGGTTGTTTTTTCATCAGCCTTATGCCATCAAAGACCATAAGATCCGTTTGGTCATTCCTTCGTGGCTCGAACTCGACATTAAGGAAATGAACTTTGCCGGATATAAAATTAACCGAGCCAAAACCACCGAAAACGGCAACGAGGTAATCACCTTTACCCTGCAAAATGTCGAACCGGTTTTATCAGAACCGCATGCGGCAGGTTGGGCCTACCAATGGCCGCACCTGCTTATTACCGTAAAGGCCTGGACAGCCGCCGGGTTGAAACATAACGGTTTTGGTAAAATTGACGACCTGTATGTATGGTACCATACCCTGTATAAAAAATGCGAAAACAAGTCTGCCGACCTGAAAGAAACCGTAGAAAAGATTATTGCCGGCAAAACCACGCCCGAGGCAAAGGCAAAAGCCATTTACTATTGGGTGCAGGATAATATCCGATACATCGCTTTTGAAGACGGGTATGCCGGCTTTATTCCAACCCCGGCACAGGATGTGCTGAAAAACAAATACGGCGATTGCAAGGGCATGGCCAACCTGATGACCGAAATGCTGAAACTCGCCGGGCTCGATGCGCATTATGCCCTTGTGGGTACCCGGCAAATACCTTACGATCACCATAGCGTATATGCCATGTGTGTGGACAATCATGCCATCACCTGCCTGTACATACAAGGCAAGCCACTGCTGCTCGATGCAACCGAAAAATATGGGTCGTACGGCGAAGTAGCCTACCGCATATCAGGCAAAACCGCCCTGGTAGAAAAAGGGGAGGCATTTGAAGTGGTGGACATTCCTGTGCTGGTACCCGAACAAAACAAGGCAAGGACACAGGCTACTTTTTCCATAAAAGACAACAACCACCTTGCCGGTAAAATAACCTACACCCTTACCGGAGAAATGCGTACACAATTTTTGCAATTGTGGCACACCATACCATCTAACCGGCACGAAGAATTTTTGAAAGATTACATGAGTTTCGGCAACGGGAATATGGAAGTAAAAACAGCCGCCTTGCAGAACAACGGCGAACGTGAAAAACCGGTGATCATTACGGCCGATGTTGACTTCAACAACCAACTTACCCGGATTGACGGGGAATGGTTTGCGGGTATAGATTTTTTTCCGGCATGGCTAAAGAGTTATACGCCGGGTAAAAAACGTAAACGGTCCATTGACCTGGATATGAATGGCATGTACGAAGATGAAATTACGCTTACCCTTCCGGCCGGTTATATCTTTCGCGATTTGCCGGCTCCTGTAAATGTGGAAACAGCCGGATACACCTACAGTGGCGCCTACACGGTGGATAAGCAAAAAGTTACCCTGAAAAAATCGCTGTCCATCAGGCAGCCCATTATCCATGCCGCTCAGTTTGAACAATGGAGCGCCTTTTTAGCCGATCTAAAAAAATTCAACAGTAACCTGATTTCGGCCGCCGCCCCCTGATCAGAAGATCAATTCCCTCATTTTTTCGTAATCACCTGAAACAAATTTTACATGCGTTACCCGATTATATTGTTCATTTCCCTGATAACTTTTGGCTCCTTTGGGCAGGAAACCGATGCTTTCGAAAAACTGCGCAGCAATGTAGAGGCCTTTATCAACCAATCCGACCCCGCCTTTGCGGTTACCGACATTCCTGCAGGCTGGAAGGACCAAAGCGCGGTGATCATTGCCCAAAAAACCTTTATGGGCTTCGATCAGAAAACCTCTTTCAAGCTGCTGGGCGCCAACAAAAAAAATGTGTACATCCTCGAAAAGGAACGCCGACGCATTAAGTTGCTGGATAAAAGCGCGGTGGAAACCTTCAGCGAACTGTACTTTGATGCCGGTGATAAGAACAACGGCTTCGATGGAAAAATCATTAAGGCAAATGGCCAGATAATTAAGCTGGAACTGGAGAAATCCGTATTGGTGGAGGAGGCCGAAAACGTGCCCGAAATTTTCAGAAGCTACACCGGCAATGGCGGGCATCGCTATTATAAAGTGCCGGTAAACAACCTGGAAGAAGGCGATATTCTCGATTATGCCTATCAGGTAAACAACGATGCCGGCACGTATGGTTCCTTTATTGAGTTTACGCCGGTGTATTATGCCTGCAACCGCTCGTACAGCGTAATGAAACAGTCATTTGAAATTAAACTGGACAAGAATACTTTTTTGAACAGCAGGGCTGTAAACGGAGCACCCGAATTCAGGGAAAATCCTTCAGGCGAATACAATGTGTACACATGGGAAGACGCCAACCGCGAACGCATCAAAAGTCAGTACTTCCTGAATTCGTACATGCAGTTTCCCATGGTAAAATTTCAGATTGTGTACAGCAACACCGAAAATGCCAAAAACCTGTTTATTGGCAACCGCGGCGAACTGAAATCGAAACTATCGCCCGAAGAACTCAGTAAAAAAGCCGCTTCCATGCTTGCCGGCGCCGAAGCGTATGCGGGTTCTCAAATGCCTTCGTTGAATATGCACCTTAAGAAGATGGAGGTAATGGATGTAAAAACCGAAAATTACATTGTGGCCTGTTACTATTTGCTGCGGCACCAATATGCGCTGGAAAATGGTAATATGTCGGGCAGTTTGTTTGCCGCGCTGATGAAGCAATTGCTGGAGAAAAGAGGCATTGGATCGCAGGTGGGGGTTACATCAAGCAACAGGCTTACCAGCATGGATGATATCATTTTTCGCAGCGAAGTACAGTGGTTCATTCTGTTAAATGATAAATTTATTTTCGCACCGTCAGCCATCAGCCATATTAATGAAATACCGGGCTGGGCGCAAGGAAGTAAAGGCTATTTGCTCCCAAAATCAAAAGGCGCTTCCCCCGAAGAGGTTACCCTGCCCCGCACTCCTTTTTCGGAAAACTACAGTTCGTACAGTTATGATGTAAACATGGATCCTGCCAAAACCGACCTGCTGATGGTTAAGGCAAAACATCAGCTTGCCAACAACAACCGGATTGCCGAAAGCGGCAAATTGCTGAATTATGAACTGTACGAACCTGATGACTGGAAAACCTATGGTGGATGGGATGAAATGGAATCGCTTCCGGCTTCGCAACAGGAAATGATCAACGAAAAAATTACCAAGTACCGCACAGAGGCCAGAAAACTAAAGCCTCAGTTTATGGAAGATCAGTTGAAGGAAGATTTTGCAGATGTGGTAAAATACGATCGTTTCAGGCTGGTGCAGGATGGCCGCCATATGAAAAAACAAAACCTCATGTACGAAGAAGATTATACCCTTGGCGAAATGGTACAGTATGCAGGAAAAAGCATATTAGTAAAACTACCCGGATTTTTGACCAACCAACTGAGGCTTTCGGGCGACGACCGCACCCGGCAATATGATGCCCATATTGGCAACCAGCGAAGTTTTCAATACCAGGTAAAGTTTACCGTGCCCGCGGGTTACAAAGTATTTGGCCTTGCCGACCTGAACCAAAAAGTGGACAACGAAACCGGCATGTTTGAATCGAAAGCTGTATTTGAAAACGGGGTGGTAACCATTACCGCCTCCAAGGTGTATAAAATGGAATTGGTGGAAAAAGCCAGTTGGCCTCGGATGCTGGAGTGGATTGACGCAGCATATAATTTCAGCCAGAAGCGGATTTTGCTGAGGCAGTGAGGGGGTTATTGGTTAAAGGTTGAAGGGTTGGTAAGTTGACAAGTTATTACGTTCAACTTACCATAAGTTAACCTTCGGGCAACCCCTTATTCAAACATCCCCAAAGCACATCCTTCAACTCCTGCATTCCTTGTTGTGCCACACTCGAGATAAACAGCAAAGGGTACTCCGTTGGCATCTCCTGCCTGATGGCTTCTTTCAGTTCATCATCAAGCATATCACTTTTGCTGATGGCAATCACAAAATCTTTTTGCAGCATTTCAGGATTGTATTCTTTCAGCTCATTCACAAGGATATCAAATTCCTTCCGGTGGCCTTCGCTATCAGCAGGTATTAAAAACAGCAAAATGGAATTGCGCTCAATGTGGCGAAGAAAACGATGCCCAAGGCCCCTGCCTTCGGCTGCCCCTTCGATAATACCGGGCAGGTCGGCTACGCAGAATGATTTATTATCGCGATATTCCACCATGCCCAATTGCGGGGTAAGCGTGGTAAAAGCATAATTGGCAATCTTGGGTTTGGCCGCACTGATTACACTGAGTAAGGTGCTTTTGCCGGCATTGGGAAAGCCCACCAAGCCCACATCGGCAAGTACCTTTAATTCCAGCATTTTCCAGCCTTCCACACCGGGTTCGCCGGGCTGTGCATATTCCGGGGCCTGATTGGTAGCAGTGGCAAAGTTCTTATTGCCAAGGCCTCCCCTGCCGCCTTTCAGCCAGATAACTTCCTGACCGTCTTCCAGTATTTCAAACTCCTTTTCGCCGGTTTCTTCATCAAGCGCAATGGTGCCGAGGGGTACTTCAATAATGATATCCTTGCCACTTGCTCCGGTCATCAGGTTTTTATCGCCGTGTTGTCCGTTTTCGGCAATCACGTTTTTGTAATAGCGCAAGTGAAGCAAAGTCCACATTTGCGCATTGCCCTTCAGAATAATATGCCCGCCTCGGCCACCATCGCCTCCATCGGGCCCGGCCTTGGGGTTAAATTTTGTGCGGGCCATATGCCTGCTGCCTGCCCCGCCATGGCCGCTTTTGCAGAATATGCGGATATAATCTATAAAGTTCGTTTTTTCCACAGGGCAAAGGTGCGGTAAAAAAAGTTATTGGGCATGTATGCCATCTGTACGTGGAATGGTGTATAGCTTTTTCTGCCTGCCATGCAAATACATGAAACGGGTTCCATCCCAAACGCCGTTTTCTTCAAGCATCACCCGAATGAACTTTTTCCATTGGGGTATTTCTACCGATGCATTCAATTCAATAGAGTAGCAGGTATTTGGATATAATGGATAGTCGCCGGGGCCCGGAACCCCGCCCTGCATATCCCAAAGCCCAATGGTTGGCCCTGCTGCATGGCCATGCAAACCTATGG
The DNA here is from genome assembly GCA_025455245.1 of Chitinophagaceae bacterium. GTDB lineage: Bacteria > Bacteroidota > Bacteroidia > Chitinophagales > Chitinophagaceae > Phnomibacter. Next base: position 7,317 of record JALOMX010000011.1, on the reverse strand, counting down.
GATGTGTGTAAATGCTTGGATTGATACCCTCTGCTTTTGCCTGCTGAATAGCGGCTTTCAACATCTCATTGCCCGTTTTTCCATCCCTGAATTGAGCAGTCAATATGTCCTGTAGGCGGTTACCTGTTCGTAACGCTTCGGTTAAAAAGGCAGGGGGCTCTGCCTCGCCGGGTTTTAACACATATGCCAATTGCTGTATATCGGTATTTAAGCCGAGGTAGGTAATGCCCACATCGCAATGCAGCAGATCGCCGGGCTGTATCACCTCTGCTTTAGGTCTTTCGCTGAACGAACGTTGAAATTCGCGGTTGCCCGCATCGCTTCGTTGTACATCCACCGTGGGATGAAACCACGCAGTCAATCCGTTGTCCGTTATCTTCTGCCTGAACCACCAAACCACATCATCGGTGCTTGTGATACCGGGTGTTATAACCTTTTCCGAAAATGCTTCGGCAATCATACGGTGGGTAAATTCCATCAGCATGGGATAGTATTGAAGTTCCCTTTCGGTACGGGTTTCAAGCCATGCGACGGCAAGCTTTTCAGCGCTGATGACCTTTTGCTGCTCTGCCGGTGTCAGCTTTTCCATAAACTCCTTTTGTTCGGTGTACGTCAATCCATCCGCGTGACCATAATCCTTTGAAAAATTCAGGGCAATGTTTTTTGGGTTACGTGTACGGATGATGTCGGCAAGGGCATCCCATTGGTTGGGATATTTTTGCCAGTCCCAGGATTGTTTGATGTGGTCGCCAATACTGTACCTCGCTACTGCGAGTTTTTCATAAACTTTTTTTTCAGGGTTATTATAAAAAACGATGATTGTCCTTCTGCGCGCACTCAGCCAGGTTGCCGGCAACATGGTTTTTACCACCGGGTCTTCGTTATACTCACGGCAAATAAGAACCCACATTTCGATTCCTTGTTTTTCCATCAGTTTAGGCAATAGGTTATTCAGGCGCTCGCCGATGATTTCATCCTGAACCCTTGCCTGATCACGCTCTGAAAGAATTTGTGCAAAAACGGAAACACTAAATAGGCACCAAAAACAAATGAAAAAGTATCGCATAACCTGCTTTTGGCGGCAATGTAATAAAGGCATTTGTAAAATGATGCCTGTGTTTCAGAACTGATAAATTTCTTCAAAATCAACGGTAATCCCGCAACCTTTATGCAAGGAAAAAACGTTCATGCCGGGGGTTTCTTTGTATTGGTTGTCGGTCAGTTCAAAAATCTCAATTGTATTGGCATCCGGGTCGGCCATCAGGTAATATTTTACCCCCGCACTTTCATACAGCCGGAACTTAATGTTTCTATCCTTCATGCGGGTGGCATCAGAAAAGACCTCAACAATTAATACCGGGGGATGGGTAATGAATCCCTTTTTTTCTACAGGTACACACACAATTGCTAAATCAGGACGAACCACATTATTTTCATCTATTATCCAATCCAGTTCGCGGAAAAGATTGCATTGGCAATCACTCTTTTGATCCCGTAGCGATAAGTGAAAGGCTAATTCAAAAGATGAAGCCATCAACTGATGCTGACTGTAAGGCGATGGCGACATAGCATAGGGATATCCATTAATCAACTCCCAATCGCCTTTCCATTGCTGGTAGTCCTTTATAGTGTACCTCGGGGGTATGGATGCTGCTAATGACATATTGAAAACCGGTTACCGGTTCAAATTTACTGAAAAAATGAAGTACAGCACATTTAGCCCATTTTTAATGATGTTTAGTTGATGCTGTTGTGACGAATTTCTTCTGTGGCATTTGAATTTAACCGTGCCAACAGTTATGCCCTAAATGATTGAAATATACCTCCATAATTGCTGACCATACCTTCGAAAAGGGAACCAACTAAATTAACTGACCGGAATGCAACTTTTTTCTATGAATGAATTGGTGGCTGTTTAAACCAAAAAATAAAACTTTTTATATGAACAATCCGGTTATGCTATAAGGCCTATTGTACCTTCTTCATCAGCCAATCAATCTGCTGCTGCTGTTTTTCAATTATTTTTTGCTGCTCCTGAATGGCTTTGGTAAGTACCGGTATAAGTCCTGCATAGTTGACTGCTTTCATGCCATCAGGGCCATCCCGTACTACTTCCGGAAAAGCAGTTTCCAACTCCTGTGCCAAAAAGCCAAGGTGCGGTACACTTTCATGTTCATTTTCTTCCAGCATCAGGTAGGATACAGGATTCAACAAATGCAACTTCTGCAAAACATCGTTATCCATGGTCCGTATTTGCTTCTTTAGCCGCTTATCCGAATTGCTGTAATATCCGCCATCAATGTAACTGATCTGGGATTTAAAAGCGCCATTCGACCAAAAAAGCAAGTCAAGGTAATTGTAAACATTCCAGAAGGTGGAAGTGGCATAGGTTGAAAACCTGAGGCCGGCATTCACCGAATTGGCGCCACCATTTGACCCGTAGGCATCAAGGGTATTATGGATATGCAATGGTGCCAACGGATCATTGATGTTCAAACCTATTTTTCCATACCGGATAAATATATTGCTGACCGGGTTCAGATACAATCCGTTGGGCACCGGCGCATTGTTCGAAAACTGCGCGAAATAAATGGCTCCGTTGTTCTGATCCACCCCTATTTGCGCACCATAACCGCCACCAATGGATTTGTGTTGTCCATCATAAAAGTGATTCAGGCCAATGGCAGGCCAGTCTTTTTGCAGCGAAACGCCTTTGCCATCGCCACCAAACAATGCCGCCGTATTAACCACAGCGCCATTATGTTCAAGGGCGGCCCTTGTGGGATTGTCAACGCCAAGCCCGATTCTCCCGTTTTGCTTTATCACCATCCTGTTTTGGTATCCTGCAATGGTACCATTGTCGGAAGCGGATTGGTTGTTGTTGAAATTGCCAAGATAAAAATCTCCGCTTGCCGGCACCATACCCATTAAGGAAGCATAACCTGCTTTGATGGTTTTCGAACCGGCATTGAAATAATAATTAAACCCTATTTCAGGATTGTCGGCAGAAATGGTAACCCCGTTTTTATCTGCACCAAACATCGCTACTGAAGCACCCACAGAACCGTTTATTTGTAATTTGGCAAGGTTGGGCGTATTTGTGCCTATGCCTACATTTTGTGCCGCAGATGGTATTTGCATGCAAAAGCAAGAAAAAGCCATTCCAATCAAATAGAATTCATTTTTCATATGCTATAATTTGCAACAAGGTAAAACAAAGGACAGATTGCGCCAAATGCAACGTCCATTTTTTCCAATACAGATGAACGAAAAATAAAATGCACCTCCATAAGCATTGATATGCAAATGGAAAATAATAGCCGCCCACACAAGGGTGAGAGGCATGCAGCAAGCAACTGTAAAAAAATTCCGGAATCTGAATTATTCTTTCAACGACTGCCAGGTCTCGTACAAAATTTCCTGCATCGGCCTTTCCTTAGGTATTTCGGCGAGCGGCTCGCAAGGTTGCCATCCCGCATGCATTTCAGAAGGCAGTTCCTGGTAAAGGCGCGTACCTCTTGTTTTCCAACCGATCATTTCATCACTAACCTGTTTTATTATTTTACCCGGATTGCCCACCACAAGGCTACGGGGCGGAATACGTTCTCCTTCCTTTATCAACGTCAAGGCGCCCACGATACTTTCTTCACCCAATACCACACGGTCCATGATCACAGCATTCATGCCCACCAAACAGTTACTGCCAATCTCAGCACCATGAATAATGGCCCCATGGCCAATGTGTGCGCCTGCGCGTAAAAAAACGGTTACTCCGGGAAACATATGAATGGTACAATTCTCCTGAACATTGCATCCATCTTCCAACACAATGCCACCCCAATCGCCCCGTAATGCAGCTCCGGGACCAATATAGCAATCCCTTCCAATGATGACATTACCTGTTACCGCTGCCTGCGGATGCACAAAGGAAGTAGGATGTACTACGGGAACAAAACCTTTAAAGCTATAAAACATGGATGCTACATTGAGCGTGAATAATCTGCAGCATTGCCTTCTGTATTTTCTTCAAACCACTTCTTATCGCTTCGGTAATAGGTTCCCTTAAACAAGGCGATCCTCACCTCATCCTGATTGATGACTTCGGCGGTATATATCCCTAATTTCTTACCAAGCGACTCTTCTTTTACATAACAGTTCAACACATCGCCGGGCTGAATAGCTTTAAACTGACTGATACCTGTTTCAACCGACATTGCCTTGCGCCCATGAGCATTTACGGCAAATGAACAGGCACTGTCGCATAAGGCAAAAGCAATACCGCCGTGCGCTATCCCAAATCCGTTGAGCATGCCGGGTGTTACCTGCATCTGCAAATGACAATCGCCGGGACTGATGGTAATTACCCTGATTCCAAGCCACTGACTGAATGCATCTTCAAGCATCATGGCATCAACTATTTTCTGTGGTATTGTCATCATACTACTCGCCTTTAAATTCGGGTTTACGTTTTTCCAGAAAGGCTTTTACCCCTTCCCTGAAATCGCTTGTAGAAGCCGCCCTTTGTTGAAGCTTATCCTCATTTTCCAACTGTTCTTTAAAAGTGTGGGTAGACGACCACCGGAGGGCAAGTTTAGTAAGGCCCAACCCCTTGGTAGGCATGGCGCCTAACCTTTCTGCCAAAGCCCTTGACTCTTTCAAAAAATCTGAATCAGGGAACCACTTATAAATCATTCCCATTCTCTCTGCATCCTCTGCAGGCACCTTGTCACCTGTCAGCATCAGCGCGGTAGCTTTCTGCCAGCCAATCAGCCTGGGTAAGTTAAAAGTGCCACCACTATCCGGAATAAGGCCTATACCTGAAAATGCCTGGATAAAAGAAGCGGAAGCAGCAGCAACCACAATATCGCAACACAATGCAATATTGGCGCCCGCACCTGCCGCTACCCCGTTTACAGCGGCTATTACGGGCTTTTCCAGCCATTTTATTCTGGTAACAATGGGATTATAATGTTCACTTAGTATCCGGTTCATCCCCGGACCATTCGGGTCCACCACTTCACCAAGATCCTGTCCCGAACAAAAAGCTTTTCCGGCACCGGTTATATACACACAACGGACACGGCTATCCGCAGCGCAATCATCCAGCACTTGCTGCAACAGCAAGGCCATTTCGCGATTGAATGCATTGTATTTAACCGGACGGTTGAGTGTTATAAACCCAACGTTATTTTCTATCTCAAAAAGTATGGGTTGCATATTGTATAAGAAAGTGAGTCAGGCAAACTTAGTGACATTTAAAATAATCGAACGGTTCCTTGCAATCAAGGCATTGATAAAGTGCTTTGCAGGCCGTAGAACCAAACTGACTGATCAACTGTGTATGATGACTGCCACACCGGGGACATGGAACCAATACCTGTTCATCAGCTTCAGCAGATGCACAGGAACTGAAACCCGATGCAGGAGGTGCTATTCCATATTCCTTCAGCTTTTGTTTCCCGCTTTCACTCATCCAATCTGTTGTCCATGCAGGCGATAATTGCTGAACGATCTCCACTTGTTGGAAGCCTGCCATCATCAGTTCAATGCGAATATTTGCAGCGATCATATCCATGGCCGGACAACCACTGTAGGTTGGTGTAATGGTAACCTGTACATGCTGTCCTCCATACACATCACTGATATCCACATGCCTTATAACACCCAGATCCACCACCGATAAAACCGGCACTTCGGGATCCGTTACATTTTCAAGCAATCGCCAAACATCGGCCACGGTATAACAGGTTGTATGCATATTATTCCAGGGTCATTGCACTAACTTCTATTTCAATCAGCATGCGGGGGTCAATAAGTTTACTTACCTCAACAAGCGTTGAAACCGGTCTTACACTGTCAAAGAATTCGTTGTGCGCCTTTGCAAATTCTTCCCAACGACTTATGTCGGTAACATATGCTCTTGTGCGGATAACATCCTTTAAAGATCCGCCGGCTTCGTGCAATGCACGTTCAATTTTTCGAAGGATAAAAACCGCCTGCGCATACATATCGCCTTCACCCACAAGGTTGCCTTCTGTATCAACGGCAACCGTTCCCGCAACCTCAATATGTTTACCATGCCTGATAGCGCGGCTGTATCCTACCTTATCTTCCCAGGCTGTACCTGATGCAAATCTGTATCTCATCTTTCTGAATTTTTAGTTACCATTCATTACCCGGATAAACACGTTGAAGGTACTGCATTTCAGCGAGAATATAACCCATATGTTCGGTATGGATCCCTTTTAAACCGCCGGTTTGAAAAGAGCTTCCCTGTGGTAAATGAAGGGTGGCTTCCTGCAAAATATTACCGGCGCTTTCCGTCCAGTATTTCCTAATGGCTTCATGATTTATTTCCGCTGGCATCCAGGCTGTTTGTTCAAACAATTCACCGGTAAAAGGCCACAGGTAGTCAAGCGCTGCCTTCATTCTTTCATGACTTTCAACAGTACCATCTCCGAGCCTACGCACCCAATCGCTGCTCCACTTTATATGGTAACGTATTTCCTTAAGGCTCTTTTCGGCAATAGCGGCAAGCTGCGCATCGTTACCCGTTAGCAACTGATCACATAAAGATTTTTTATATACCGAGAAAAAAAATACTTTCAGGATGGTTTGACCCCAATCTCCGTTGGGCAATTCAGCCAGTAAATGACTTTTTATCTGATGTTCCATCCGATGATAAGCAAGATCATCTTCATCTACCGGGTAGCTTGCTTTAGGAACATAGTCTGCTTTTAGCCGAAGCTCATTGATTTGCGTAGCGGCGTACTGGTAAAAAAGCCTTGCCTGCCCCAACATATCAAGAGCTATATTGGTAAGGGCAATATCCTGCTCCAGTGCAGGCCCGTGGCCGGTCCATTCACTGAGCCGCTGACTCATGATCAGGCAATCATCGGCAAGATGCAACGTAAAATCAATGCTTGACGGAAGGTGCATGTTTGATGGTTTTCATTTGGATGACATCTACAAGGAATGCAAAGGCCATAGAGAAATAAATATAACCCTTCGGAATTTTAAAATCGAGGCCTTCGGCTACAAGGGCCATGCCTATCATCAGCAAAAAGCAAAGTGCCAGTACCTTAAAGGAAGGGTGCTTTGAAATGAAATTATTGATGGGTGCAGCAGCAATCAACATGATAATAACGGTAACCACTACAGCCGTGTACATTACCCAAAGTTCATTTACCATACCAACAGCCGTAATGATGGAATCTACAGAAAAAACGAGGTCGAGGAGGATTACCTGCAGCAATAATTTTCCGAATGTGGCAAGCCCGGCAGGCATCTGAACTCCCTCTTTGTGTACTTCAGTTT
>JALOMX010000212.1 GCA_025455245.1 Chitinophagaceae bacterium | reverse complement strand
CCGTACATTTGCGGCCAAATTTGACGGGAAGTTATGGGTATTCAGCGCGCAAAATCAGTCTGGGTTTCGGTTTTAGCCGGTTTGGCACTCTTTTTTTCGGTAAATCTTTTTGCTCAGCACGAAGGTGAAAACCATGGCACAGATGGCCATGCTACTGAAAATCATGAGCAGGCAGGCCACGAAGAAGCCAAGGAAGGTATGAACCCCGGCCTGATCCTGATGGAGCACATCCTCGACAACCACGAGTTTCATTTTGCCGATTACAACGGACATGCCATTTCCATCCCCCTTCCTGTAATACTTTACAGCCCGCAGCGCGGCTTCGATATGTTCATGTCTTCCAGGTTTCACCATGGTCATGAAGATTATAAAGGTTATCGCTTAACTGTTGACCACGAAACCGGAAAGGAAAGCATTGTGGCTGTTGGCGCCGATGGAAACATTGACCCCGTCGTAAAAGTGTACGACTTTTCGATGACAAGGAATGTTACCCAGATGCTCCTTTCACTCGTACTCCTTGTTTGGATCATGATAAAAGTAGCCAACCGCTACGCCAAAAGGGGCTCCAATGTTGCACCTACCGGCATTCAGAATGCGGTTGAGCCTGTCATTACCTTCATCCGCGACGATGTGGCCAAGCCCAACCTCGGCAGGTATTATGCAAAATTCATGCCCTACCTGCTTACCGTATTCTTCTTCATTCTTATTAATAACCTTACCGGTCTTATTCCGGGTGCAGCCAACGTTACCGGTAACATTGCTGTTACCCTGCTGTTAGGTCTTATCAGCCTTGTAGTTATCCTGTTAAATACAAACAGTCATTTCTGGGGCCACATCTTCAACCCACCGGTTCCGGGTTTTGTTAAGCCCATTTTGACCATCGTTGAATTTCTTGGTGTGTTCATCAAGCCGGTGGCACTTATCATTCGTCTTTTTGCAAACATGGTGGCAGGTCACATGATCATCGGATGTTTAATTTTGATGATCTTCATTTTTGCCGAGATTGCCCCTGCGGCAGGACTTGCATTTAGCCCGGTTTCTGTTTTATTCACTGTATTTATTTATGCCATCGAATTATTGGTGGCTTTTATCCAGGCATACATTTTTACCAACCTTACCGCGGTATTCATTGGCCTCAGCATGGAAGGCGAGCAACACCGTGAAGAAGGCGCACACGCTCACCATTAATCTGTTTCTTTTTTTTAACTCCATAATTATCTATTATGACTTTGATGAACATTCTGCTGGAAGCTACCGGAAGCGTTGCAAACCTTGGCGCTGCAATTGGTGCAGGTTTGGCGGCCATTGGTGCCGGTATCGGTATTGGCCAGATTGGTAAAGGTGCTACTGAAAGCATCGCACGCCAGCCTGAAGCTGCCAACGATATCCGCGGCGCTATGATCCTGACCGCTGCCTTCGTAGAAGGTGTTGCGCTGTTCGCCGTGATCGTTTCAGCCCTTGCTATCTTCATTAAGTAAGATCGGCAGGAAAAACCGTAAACTGTACCCGAAGCACAGGGCGGAGGGTACAGTTTCTTATCAAAAAAAAATCAAAAATCTATAGCATTATGCATCCTCTGTTGAATCCCGATCTTGGCTTATGGGTATGGACCCTCCTCGCTTTCGTGATTGTTTTGTTTATCCTTAAAAAGTATGCGTGGGGCCCTATTATCAAGAGCCTTAATGAACGTGAGCGTTCCATTGCCGAAAGCATCGAAACTGCTGAAAGGGTAAAGGCCGAAATGGCTCAATTGCAAAGCGAAAATGAAACATTGCTGGCAAAGGCCCGTGAGGAACGTGCCGAAATGCTGCGCGAAGCCAAGGCTACCAAAGATAAAATCATCAACGAAGCCAAAGAACAAGCTAAGGTTGAAGCTAATAAAATAATGGCCGAACTTCAGGCGAGCATTGACACCCGCAAGGTTGCAGCCATCAATGAACTGAAAACACAAATCGGCGCCTTAGTGGTTGAAATGTCAGAAAAAGTATTAAAGCGCGAATTAAGTGACAAAGCTTCCCATGAAAACTACATCAGGGAAATGGCTGAAGCAAGCCTGAACTGATGCCGGTTTTATGAACGGACTTTTACCTATTTGTGATCTGAAAGAAAGAAACTGAACAAAACATGACGAATCCAAGGTTAGCCGAAAGATATGCCAAAAGCCTGATTGATCTTGCTGTTGAAAATGGCAAGCTCGAAGAAGTTCACCAGGACGCTCAGCGAATCATACAGTTGTGCAAACTGAGCCGTGATTTTGATGTAATGCTGAAAAGCCCGATTATTAAAGGAGATAAAAAGTCTGCCGTAATTAATCAATTAAGTCAGGGCAAGGTTACCGAAATCACCCGTTTGTTTTTAAACCTGCTGGTACGTAAAGGCAGGGAAAACAACCTTCGGGAAATTATGCATGTTTTTTGCGATAAGTATGATTCCATCAAAGGTATCAACAGAATAAACCTTACCACCGCTGTGCCGGTTGGTGACGATGTTGTGGCCCTGATGGTCAAAAAAATTGAGAAAGAAACCAACCTCTCCAACATCTCTATCAATAAAAAGGTAGATGAAAGTCTTGTGGGTGGTTTTGTTTTGGAATACAATAATTATCTGGTCGATCGCTCTGTAAGGCGTTTTCTGAAAGAGGTTAAAAAGGAGTATTCCAAAAACGAATATCAGTATAACATCCGATAGGGCGTTGCAAACCAAATGTAAAAAGGGCGGGATTTTTTTCCGCCCTTTTTCGTGCCTTATTTGAGGAAATTGCCCGGGCATTTCCTTTTTTGGCACATTAATACGACCTCGAAATATAACTTTCCAAATGACTGATGGTGGCTTCCTGCTCGCTGATGGTTGCCCTTACCACATCGGTCATACTGATTAGCCCACAGAGGTTTTCACCATCATATACGGGCAAATACCGAACATTTTTGCTGTTCATTATGGACATGCAATGCCCAATGGTATCATCCGGAGAAACAATGGGAAGATCTGTACTCATAATTTCAGATACGGGTGTTTCTGCCGAACTTTTTCCTTTTAGTATTACTTTTCTTGAATAATCACGTTCGGTCATGACTCCTAAAAACTGTCCATTTTCCATAACGGCAATTGAACCATAATTTTTCTCAGCCATGGTGTGAAGCGCTTCAATAACCGGCGTATCCGGTTTTACCGATTCAATATGTGCCCCTTTTTTGAGCAGGATGTCTTTTACTTTTTGCATGTATGGTAAATTTTGGGGCCAAAAGATAAAATAGTTTTTTCAAATACCATCTAAATGAGCTGATTGCCGTCAGTAATTAATCAATAAAAATATTTACAAAATAATTTGGTTTATAAAATAAAGTAGTTCATCTTTGTCTTGTCAAAGAAAGAAAATGAATATCCACACACTTATAGTACTCATTCTTTTTATCAGTTGGGTACCAGCATTCACACAATCATCCATCATAACCGGAAGGGTAACAGACATCCGGAAGCGACCTATGCAAGGTGTCAGCGTATCGATTGCCGATACCTACGATGGCGCTACTTCGGATAGTTCAGGAACCTTCCGGTTTAACACAACAGAAAAAGGGCTTCAAAAGCTTCAGGCAAGTTTTACAGGCTTTGCTATGTGGGAAAAGGAACTAAACCTGCCCGGAGAAAACCTTCATTTTGAAATTATGCTCAAAGAAATCCCCAATGAATTAACGGCGGTGGTCATTACAGCAGGTTCCTTTGAAGCAAGCAGCGAGCGGAAGATCACCGTTCTAAAACCCCTTGATATTGTAACCACGGCAAGCGCCAATGCTGATGTGGCCGCAGCCCTGCGTACTTTGCCGGGTACACAACAAATTGGCGAAAGCGCCGAATTGTTTGTCAGGGGTGGCGAAGGCTACGAAACAAGGCAATTCATTGATGGGCTTACGGTTCCAAATCCTTTTTTCAGTTCAGCACCCAATATTGCAAGCCGAGGCCGTTTTTCGCCCTTTCTTTTCAAGGGAACGGTTTTCAGTACGGGCGGCTATTCGGCATTATACGGACAGGCCTTGTCATCGGCGCTTGTACTCGAAAGTATAGACCTGCCCGAGCGATCTGAGGCGAGCGCTTCTGTTTCCCCCTTGTTTATCGGAGGGCAATATCAGCACCTTGGAAAAAACAAAAAAAGCAGTTGGGGCGGCAGTGCAGGTTACACCGATCTTGGTTTATACTTTGCCGTTGTTCCTCAAAAGCCTGATTACTTTAAAGCCCCCAAAGTGTATAATGCCGATGTGAATTTCCGCATCAAAACTTCTTCGAATGGCATGCTGAAATTTTATGCTCAATATGCCCGAAACGATCTTGGTTTGCGTACCCCGGATATTGACAGCCTCCACCTGAAAGATGCTTTCGGCATCAGCAGCCACAACCTGTATACCAACCTGAGCTTACGCGAAAGGCTTTCCAACCGGCTGAAAATAAAAGCCGGCATCAGCCTTGCCTATAATTCAGATAAAATGGCACAGGAACTGCAGGATGCAGAAAACAAGCCTGTTGAAAGCATATTGCCCCCGTATATGCAGGCAAAAAATTACAACCTGCATAACCGCGGATGGTTGCTGCAGGCGCGTGCAGTATTCGATTACAAATTGAGCGGGCTCAGCGCCATACGGTGGGGGGCGGAGTACTGGCACAGCATCGACAGCACCCAATACAATTCATTCCGTACAGGCCTAAAAGATCCTTACACGGCTTTGTTTGCCGAAGGTGACGTGTATATCACAAGCAAGCTTGCCTTCAGGGCGGGCATCAGGGCCGAGAAAAGTGGATTGATTGACCGCAGCAATATTGCACCAAGGGGATCGCTTGCTTATCAGTTCAATAA
>JALOMX010000010.1 GCA_025455245.1 Chitinophagaceae bacterium | reverse complement strand
AGCGAAGCCATTGTAACAGAGGATGCTGCCGTGGCCGAAATGTTTTTAAACGAAGTAGATGCGGCTGCAGTTTACCACAATGCAAGCACAAGGTTTACCGACGGCGGCGAATTCGGACTTGGCGCCGAACTTGGCATCAGTACGCAAAAGCTGCATGCACGCGGGCCATTTGCCCTTGAAAAGCTTGTTTGTGAAAAATGGATCGTGCGGGGCAGCGGGCAAACAAGATGATATAGCCTTTATTATTGGATGTTTACATACAGCACCCTGTATTCAGGGGCTTCCCCTGCAGGCGCTTTCGGATTCAGGTATTGGAATCGGATGGAATCCGTTCCTGCTGCCGTAGCCTTAAAGAAAAACAGCTTGGGTTCTTCCTGATTGGGCAACATGCCTGCCTGCCCGAGATAGCTTTGGGTGAATTTAAGTTTGGAAGGAACAGGTGAGAGTTTCCAGTCATCTCCGGCACGGTTTTTTACCGGCAGCATCACCACGATGTTTTTGCCTTTGCCAAGGCTAATGGAATCCTGTGTTTTGGTTACCAGATCAATGCTTGCATCCACTTTGTTTTTTTGGGAAAAAGCAATCGAACTGAACGTTACCATAACTATCGAAAGAAAGAATGATTTCATAAGGTGAAATTTATGCGATGATAAAAATAGGGTATTACTTAAAAAGGAAAACCTAAAATGAACGGCATTCAATTGGATTGAATACCCTGCATAGCTTTATTGCCAATCGCCATACAGTACAAAAGCCGCCCAGTAAAAAGGATGTTCATATTCAGGTTTGGCGCTTACATCGGCCATGGCCTGCCGTAAGGCTTCCACTTTGGGCATGCTTTGCAGGTGTTTGTAAAATTGCTGCATCAGCAGGCCGGTACTGTTATCGTCCACTTCCCAAAGAGAAGCCACCACACTGCGAACCCTGTTGAGCAGGAAGGCATTGGCCGGGCTGATATACCATCCTTTTTTGGCATCACCATAGGTTACGGCGGTTTCACAGGCGCTCAGGGTTACAAGGTCGCAGCCCTTTATGCTGAGCTGCCTTATTTCCCACAGCGACAATTTGCCACCGTTAGGCTGTCCCGGACCCGGGGCAAAAACAAGGTAACTGCTGTCAAAATCGGGGTAGGCCAATACGCCATGCGTGGCAAAATGAACATAATGCATACCCGTGAGGCTTTGTTTGGCAAGGTCAACTGTTGCTGAATCTTCGGTATACACATGGGCAGCTGTATATACTTTGGCAATTTCCTTTGCTTCCACACCGGCGCTTGTCAGGCTTTTATCGGGATTGCCAAACACGGCAAAGTTTTGTTTGTTGCGGCGGTTCCATGCAATAAACATTTGCCCCGGCTTGTTGGTGTAGAAAATGTTTTTGGTTGCTGCCACATATTCAAATTTACCTTCGCTGTTGGTGGTGCCCAATGCATGAAACGGGATATGAGTCAGTTTTCCGTTGGGGATAATGCACCATGATTTTTTGTCCTTTATTTCAGCCAATACCGGTTCAAAAAGCAGGTTGTATAATTGTTGCGCTCCCGACTTTACATCCAAAGTTGGCTTGGCAGTGGATGGCACTTTGCCAATCTTTGTACGAAGCACCAACGGGCCCGCATTGGCGGGGCGCAGCGGGTTCTTCAAAGCCACAATCCACTGATCGATGGTGTTGTAAAAATCTTCGGGTATGTTCCCGGTTACAATACCTGTTTTTTCCTGTGTTGCCCAAAAGATCATCAGTTCTTTATCATTCACCACATACATCAGCATGGCCATATCTTCTTCGAGGTTGCTGTGCAGGTTCCTGAATTCTTCGGGGTTTACCTGATTGGCAAAAAAATTGTTGAGCTCGGGAAACTGATCTTTTAAGGTTTTGATGTAATTGAGGTACTCCGTTTCGGCAATGGCACGTTTTTGTTCGAGCAATGCAATTTGTGCAGCCTTGTTGTTCCCGTCTTTTTTGGAATCCTGAAGGGCCGCCCCAACACTTTGTACCCTTTCAAATTTAGCCTGTGCCTCTTTCAGGGCCTTTTGTTTTTCTTCATTGCCCATTTCGGCGCCGAGCCCGCCGGCAAGGTCGCTCACAGCCGCGGCCTGTGATAAAGTGGCATATTGCCATGCTTCATCTTTTTGTCCGGTTTTGGTAAGGGCGCTCATCAGTTTAAAATACAGATCGGCCTTGGCCGGTTGCTGCCGGAAAAGTTTACCTGCTTCATCGCCTCCATACAGGTTTGCCGCCTGTTTGTTTACAAGGGCTACCGCCTGCTTAAACAACGGTATTGACTTGACGTAATCCTCATTTTTGTAAGCATCAAGACCGGCAAGGTAAATGGCCTCCCAACTGAATGATGGAAGTTCAAAATTGTTTGCAAATTTTACGGCAAGGTCAAAGTATTTGTTTGCACTGTCTTTTTTCCCAATCCCACTAAAGGCAAGGCCAAGGTATCCCAATGCCTGCTGGTACACATTCTTATTCATTTTAAAGGACTGTTCCGATGCCGGGCCTGTAAGAAAAGGTATTGCTTCTTCATACTTTTTTTCGTCCACAAGCAGGCGTCCTTTCATCAGCGATATCAGGTTCAGGCTTGATGTAAGTTTTTTAGCCCGGGCAACGGGCATGTACTTATCCATAAACCATTTGCAGCTATCAGGTTTGTTCAGGTAATAGTATATTTCGCCTAATGCCACCTGCAGGTCTACATAGGTCTGGTCTTCCAGGTAAAATGGTCTGAGTGCAATGGCTTTGTATGTATAATCCAGTGATTTCTGATAATCGCCCTGGTAGAAATACAGCACAACGAAATTGAACATGCGTGCCGAATGAAGCCATGGGTTATTTGTTTTGGCATAAATGCTGTCTGAAACCGAATACCATTTGTACGCTTCGGCAAAGTTGAATAAGCGCCTGTTCAATTCGCCGCGTAAATCGCTGATATAGGCAAGGCTGTTGGTATTTCCGGACAGGGTATAGTATTTGGAGGCGCTGTCAATCAACGGGACACCCTTTTCGAGTTGTCCCTGTCCAATCAATATCCATGCCTTTTGTGTGCAGGCTTCGGCAAGTTCAAGCAGCAGCGCAGATTCTCTTGCCATTACCTGTATGCTGTCTATGACTTTTTCTGCGAGGTCGTAATTGCCGAGGTTTTGCAGGTTGTTTGCAACACTGCTTCTTGTTTGCAGGGCTGTGGCTTTATCGGTACTGTCGAAAACCTGAATGGCTTTGTAATAGTATTGTATGCCCTGTTCAAAATCAAGTTCGATGGATGCATCGCTGCCCATTGACCTGTAAAAATGCGCTGCGGCATGTGGTTCGTTCAGGTCATCCACTATTTTCTTTGCCTCATCATACCATTGCTTGCCTTTTTCGCGATTGCCTTTTTTCTTTTCAAGGTTGCCCATATTCATCATGGCATAAGCGGCATCACTTAGTTTGCCTGCTTCAAGGCATAAAAGCCTGCAACTATCCTGGTATTGGTAAGCAAGTTCGGGTTTGTCATCAGATAGTAAAAGGCCGAGTTCAAACAGCGCATCAGCATAACTTCCACGGTTACCTATCGCTGCAAGGGTATTGGCGGCTTTTCGGTAGTAAAACTCAGCCTTATCTTTTTCTTTATCGTTTTTATAAACTTTTCCTGCGCTGAGCAATATTTCGGCGAGTTCCGTTTTGCTGTCAAGTCCTTCGTAAAGGGCGGCTGCAGAATCCAACGCTGCAAGTGCATTGGGCTTGAGGCCTGCTTTCTGGTAAAGCGTTCCCAATTGTTCCCAGCTGAAAGCCTGCCCTGAACGGTTGCCGGATTGACGTCGGAAACCAATAGCTTTATTATGGGATGCAATAGCTGAGTCGTATAGATTAAGGTTCCAGTAGTTTTGGCCAATCTGCGAAAGGCAAAGCCCCATATTGTTATAGTCATTTTCCAATTCAAAAAGCGGATAAATTTTATACAACAGGTCGTTGCTTTCTTTATAACGCCCTTGTTTGAACATGATAATGCCCACATCTATTCTTACGGTAGCAGCGGTTTTTACATCACCGGCCCTTTTGTACAGATCTGATGATTTTTGATAAGCTTCAAGTGATTTGTCGAACAGGGATTGGCTTTTATAGATATCGCCCTTCAGATTGTAATTGTAAGCCATGGAGGTTATGGTTTTATTGTCTTCCATGCCTGCGAGTAAGCCCTGCGATGAATCAATATGGAAGTCGGCATCTTTGTAGCGGCCTTGTTTATAGTAAGTATAGGCCATGTAATTATGGTACTTTCCAAGCGCTTCATCAGGGTTATAGTCTTCAATGTTAAGGTCTGTTTTGTTCAATATCCTTTTTATTTCCTGCAGCATTACAAAACTTGAATCAAAGCGCGAAGTGGTGTAGTAGATATAGGATTGCTTAAAGTAGAGATCGAGCAGCCTGTCATCGTATGGCGGGTTGCTGTACATTGCTGCTGACAACCGGCAATTTTTCAAAGCTTCATCCCACATTTCTTTGTTTTGGAAGGCTTCGGCACGGTAAAGATATACAAGGCCTTCGCCATGTTTGTCTTTTGCAAGGCGGCTGTACCATATTACACCTTTATATAATTCATCGGCATAGGTTTCGGTCCAGTATCCGGCAGAATTGGCATTGAGGCATGCATTATAGGCAAGTCCCTTTTCAGAAAGAAAGCCAGGGATCGACATTACCTTACGGGAAAAGGCAGCGGAATCTCTTTTTGCATCTTCGTAAATCTTAAGCACTTCATAGCCGCCGATAGGAGAATCATTGATAAGCCATGTTGCAAATGTTTCATTGAACTTGTAAGGATTCCCAATATATTTCCCGGGAAAAGAAATCATGAACCATAAATAGGCCTTAATATCCTCTTTGGTAAGCGATTCAAATACCTGTACAAGGTTTCGGCCTTTGTATCTTCCTTTTGGAAAGGGTGTGGTAAAGGTTTCTCCCGTCAGGTTTTCTTTATACCCTTCGTAAAAGCTTTTCAGGTCATGGTACAGGGTATCAAGAAGCCATTCCTCAGTGTCTTCCGGACGCTCACTATATCTTTTTGCCAGCGACATTTCGGAATAGAACGGGTCCTTTTCATACGTTAATAACTTCAGGTTCAGCGCCAGGATATGCCCTGTAAAATGCATGGGGTGATAGGTGGTGTCGGAAACATTCAGCTTCACCAGGTCTCCTATGCGAATACCCCTTGACAGGCCAAGCGCACTCCTGTTGATATTCATTACTACAAATGAATCTTTGGTATTGATTACGGTTATACTGCCGAGGTTCCTGCCATAATCCAGCTTGCCTTCCGCTTCGTAGGGAGCAACGGCTTCGCCGTTTTGAAAGCGTTTCACCGAAGCCGCAAAAGATGACCGGCATACGACAGCCATCGGGTTTTTGGTGGTGTCGGTATACACAATGGGCATCAGGATTTCACGGAGGGATTGTGCATTTCCGGCAGTAAACAACAGCATACAAAAAGCTGTAGCTGCGAGCAGGTGTACTACCTTTTTCCGGTTTATCGTTGTTCTTTTCCCCGACATAAAAACCCTGTCAGTCCTTGCTGATCTGATAACTTTGTGTAATAATGGTAACGTCATTTACCTGTACCGATCTTTTTTTAGGAATTTCTCCGGGTTCGGGCTGCATGATTGACATCATGGCTTCTTCCCAGCTCGAAAGCTGTCCCCTTTTTTTGGCAACAGGATTAAACATCGGCCTGAGGTCAAACCCCGGATTTTCGCTCACCACTACCTTGAAGTATTCTGTTCCGTAACCCTTTGCTTCAATGGTGTTCTCATCAATAGCCAGTGTACCTCCGGCTTTGAGCGACCTGTCCTGTGGCAGTTCTTCCGGAAAAGGCAATAATACTTCCATTTCACCCTTTGGATTGATGACAACAATGGAGTAATAGATCACCTTGCTCCCGTTGTTTTTTAGGGTAAGGTTGAATTTTTCCTGATCCCTGAAAACAAGCGTAGTTCCGGATGATTTTTCGCCGGCCATATTGGTCAGTTCCAGTTTTACCTTTCCGGCAAGGGGTCCTCCGTCAGGTTGCGAGCGGAAGAACGTAGTTTTTGCAATGGCCTGCAAAGGATTTTTTAAAGCATCAATGGCATCCTTATCCAGTTTTCCGTTGGCCACCTTGGTATCGGTATAGGCTGCGTCATCGTATGGGGTTATCAGTACAAGTCCCGTATCCTTTGCATATGTTATCCAGCAATAAGGGTTGTCGCTTTTTTCGGTGAAACCGTATTTTTTCAAAGCATCATCCAGGAGTGGGATCCATTCTTTCGGAACCTTAGCCTCATCATAACCAACTAATAGTTTGAAAGGGCTCACGGGCAGGGATTTTATCCTGACGGCCCATGGCTTAGTGTTGTCGAGTTTTGTATCCACCCGTGCCATTGTTTCAACCATGGATACTTTGGTAGCAGTGGCCGTGGCTGCCGTTTTACCGGTTTGGGGATCGAAAAGTTCGAGTTCAGCCCCGGGCCCTAATTGTTGCAGGGTGCCCATCTTAACGGTTATGGCAGTATCGCCGGCCCATCGGTCTACATATGTTACTTCGGATGCAGGTTTGTAATTTCCGGAAAAGATCTGTTGGCTTGCCGCACCTTCCATCATGGGGAACTGTGTGGGTATCCATGCCTGTATCATAGATTTCACCCGCATAAAAACATCTCCGTAGGAAGCGCCTGCCGGAAGTTCGGCCAGGGCTTTTGAAAATGCATAAGATAATGACCCGACACCCTTGCTATTGGCATCAAAGGTTTCACGGTTTACCTGTGTGGGTGAACTTGCGCTGAAGGTCACCACATTGCCCCGTTCCATGGCTGAACCTCCAATAAAATCCTTATCTTTTGTGGGACCGAGTCTGATAAGGTCTCTTTTTTTGCCGGGCATGGGAATGTTAAAAGGCTCGGGGTCGCCACGCACCACTCCAAGATTGGCCGACCGTGTGGCTGTGCCGCTATGGCAGGCATCGATGCTTACAAGGATACTTCCTTCTTTGCCTACAATCCCGCTTAATGATTCCAGCCATTTTCCAACCTGATCATCACGGATATGCTTTTCGCCCTTGTAAGCAGGGGCTGCCGGCCGGTCGGTAGGGGCGTAGCGTGCCTGTGCATCGTACGAAACCCATGCTTCATCAAGCCCGTCGGCTTCATCATCGTTATCGTCGGTTATTTGCTGACCGTGCCCACTGAAATGAACCATAATGATATCGCCTTTGCCCGCAGCAGATATCAGTTCCGACATGGCTTTTTCAATTCCTTCTTTTGTCGCTTTTTCATTAAGGATAATTTGAATGTTTTCAGGCTTAAAACCCTGTAATGGCAATACGCTTTTCAGGTATTCCACATCATTGGCTGCACTGAGGCTGCTCCATCCTAGTTCGGGAGGGTAGTCTCCGATACCAATTAATAAGGCCCTTTTTTGTTGTGCCTCTGCAGCCCCTGTACACAGACAGAGGATCATAAGGTTTATAAATAATGTCCTCATATTAAATCCGTTTTTTTTATCACAGATGAATAAAACTAATGAAAAGCATACGCTTTAAAAGAATAATCGGTTTAAAAAGATAATTTGTCCTGATTTAAAACATAGTTGCAATTTTTTTTACATTTTATATTTGTGGACACCTTTATTTTGAAAGGGTAAAAATAGATCCGGAAAAAAAATGAAAAAATACCCAACCAAGGGTATGTAATTCTGAAGTTGTCTGTATCTAATTTGCAAACACAAAATTTTATATTCAAAATTTCACTTAATCATGAAAAACAACTTCAAACTTCTGGTTACCGGTGCAATAATCGGAACATTAATTTACACAGGCGCCCATGCGCAATATTGCACCACCAAAGAGGCCAAGGCCCGCGAAAGCAAGTTAATTAAATTTGATACCACCAAAGGCAGGGGGTTGGCCGATAACTTCTTCCTGTGGGACGTGGGTCAACAAATTCAGGTCCGCTTTCTGAACGGTACCCCCGAACAGCAGGCCAAGGTAATGGAGCTTGCAAAACAATGGGAACAATATGCCAATATCAAGTTTATCCAGGTTTTTGCTGAACCAAGCAATATCCGTGTTGAATTCAGCGACAGTGACGAAAACTATTCTTTATTGGGCTCCGATGCCAATCAGGGAGATCCGACCGAACATACCATGCACCTTTTCAGCGGGCTTTTCAATGATCCGACACGCCTTAAGCGTACCGTAGTGCATGAATTCGGCCATGCCCTTGGTTTTATGCACGAGCATAGCAGCCCTATTACCGGTATCAACTGGAACAAGGATACCATGTATAAGTTTTATGCCAAATATGGCTGGGATGAAGATATGGTGAATGCCCAGGTATTTAAGGTGTACGAAGAGCGTTACACCAACGGTACCAAGTACGATCCCAAGAGCATCATGCACTATCCCATTCCTTCATGGCAAACCACCAACGGCTTCAGTGTTGGCTGGAACACCGATATCAGCGAAGGAGACAAGCAACTTGCAGCCTTATTGTATCCTGCTTCAGGTGTAAGGGCCACAGAGGTTCCCCGGATCAGTATCCTCAATTATACCACCACCAAGATTAAGGCCGATAAAACAGCCGGTGGGTTAAAGTTGTATCCTTCATTCAATATAAATACCTCTGGCGCAACCGGTGATGTTTACCTGTGTGTACTGTTGTTTGACAAGGACGGTAATGCAATCATGGCAACCGACGAAAAATACAATGTCAGCGGTGTTGTAGGTGCCTACAAGGGATTCCGCATGGGCCCCGGTAAAAAGATTTCGGTAAATAAACAGAATCCGGAGGAATTTGAACTCTTCATTCCATTCAGTAATATTCCCAATACACC
This sequence comes from Chitinophagaceae bacterium, assembly GCA_025455245.1. Taxonomy (GTDB): domain Bacteria; phylum Bacteroidota; class Bacteroidia; order Chitinophagales; family Chitinophagaceae; genus Phnomibacter. Next base: position 6,003 of record JALOMX010000010.1, on the reverse strand, counting down.
TAATACGAGTGAAATACAGGTTGTATTCCGAACCTTTGTAAGCGATGGTAAAGATTTAAAATCAACATTCTTCAGTACACCTGTCAGTTATCAGATGGGTGCGAGGTAAATCAGGTTTTGATGTTAAGCTGAGTGTAAATTCAGTGGAGGTGATTAAGAAAAGACTGTTCCATCCGGGACGGTCTTTTTTTTACATGGCAAACAAGTCTTTTTTTCTAAATCGTCTTTATTTTTTAAGCATTTTGTTTGTGTATTTTATGCATCATGTCCATCCCTGTAAAAACAGAAACGATGATAAAATATTCTTTGACAGGCTTCATATTATGTTTGATGGGAATGGCCGGATTTTCGCAGTTATGTACTACCCGTGAATGGCATGTTCATCAGACAAGGTCGGCAAAAATTGATACTACCCGTATTTCAGGGATTGCAGAAAATTTCAATTTCTGGCCAACCGGCAAGGTGATCACCGTCGGGTTTGTAAATGGAACCACCGAACAAAGGGTAGCCGTTCTTGCCATTGCCAAAGAATGGGAAAAACATGGCAATATCCGTTTTGAAGCCGCGGATGTAAAGGATGCCATTGTCAGGATCCGGCTTACACATTCCGGGGCCAATTACACTTATATCGGAACCGATATTTTAAAGGCTGATCCGGGTGAAAATAACATGCAGCTTGATCAATCATTATTTGGGAAAAACCATGCTGAATTACGAAAGGTAGTGCTTCATCAGTTTGGGCATGTGCTGGGAATGGTTCACGAGTTTAACCCTCCCGATGAAGGTGCTCAATGGGATAAAGTGCACATACAAAAAGAATTCAGGCGTGCCGGATGGTCTGCCCTTGATATAGAGAATAACCTCTACGGGTTGTACACCCATCGCATTACCAATGGATGGTTCTGGGATCGTCATAGCATTATGCATCTGGGAATTGCATACCGTCATTTGAATAAAGGAATTCCGATATATGTCAATGAGGAAATCAGTGAAGGGGACAGTATGTGGCTGGGTTCAAGGTACCCTTTCGTTAATTCCGGTATAAATAAACGGCCGCCTTTCACGCTCAGCCTTTAAGTTTCGGCATCTTGATTTACTTTGCATGATATCGGATTATGCTGAAGTTTTTGATCATTCTATTTCATCTTTTTGCATGGGCAGGTCAGTCTCAGCCTGTGCAGTTGAACTGGATGGTGCTGCAAAGGGTCCCGACCCGTCCGGTCAGTCTGGAAGGCGTGGACGGTGTGTTGCCCTTGCCGGTCTTTCCAACGGAGGTCAAAAAGTTTCATAATAAGCAGGTTGAAATTGATGGTTATGTAATTCCGCTGGATAAATCAGGAAAAACCATTGTGTTGTCTGCCTATGCCATGGCAGAGTGTTTTTTCTGCGGTAAGGCAAGTCCGGCATCGGTTATGACCATTCAACTCAAGACTCCTTCAAAAAAGTATAAGACCGATCAAATGGCTACCTTTAGGGGCAGGTTGAAGCTGAACGACAGCGATCCCAAAGAATTATTTTATGTTCTGGAAGAAGGGATAGAGATTTACAATTAATTTCTTATGTGTCGCTTGCCGCTTTTCTTTTGTTTTATTTTCGGCGCAGTTGCTTTTTCATTTCATTCCTACGGACAATTTTCTTATCAATATCTTGAGGTACTGTACGATAGTGCATGGACATACAAAAACCTCCAACTGATACCCATTCGTTTTAAAGCAGGCAGGGGAGAAGGGAAAGGAAAATACCTGAGTTTGCAGGATGCAATGCTTCAGAAAAAGGTTTTGATCCGCGAGCTGCCTGCAAAAATCGGTAGCGATAAAGGGAGTGTCAGCATTACCAACCGTTCACGAAGTACCATTATTGTCAAAAGCGGTGATATGATCGGTGGGGGCAAGCAGGACCGGATTATGAGGGAAACCACCCTGATACCTCCCGGTCAGAAAAAAGAGATCATGACCGTTTTTTGTATTGAAAAAGACCGGTGGGATGATAAGGCAAGACCTTTTTTTTATGGAGGTTCCGGCGACCTTGAATTAAGAAAGGCCATAGATATTTCAAGAAGGCAGGCGGCTGTATGGAAAGAAATCGACAGGCAATACACGCTTCAGAACACCACCTCCAAAACCTGGTCTTACCTGCAGTTGTTCAGCGATACTGCAAGAAACAAATCTTATGCCCAGTACTTCAAAAAAAAATATGCGGAAAGTAACGGGGGCTTTGCCGGATTTCTCTTTATTACCGGAAATCAGTTAATGGGCGTTGAGTTGTTTTCCAAACCTGATTATACCGATGCAAGTTTTGATGCCATGCTTGCTTCGTACATCAATTCACTTGAAGATGGAGACCACCCGCCGCTTGTAAGCCCCGGCAGGCAACGGTCGTTTATGGATAATGTACTTGCCTCAAAGGACAATCAGAACAGGCTGATTCGCAAACAGGGCGCTGCACACAAATACGAAGGATCCGTTATCCATATCGTTGTGTATGGATCCGGGTTTTAGCAATCCTGCAACCCGGCTGACTACATGGCAAAAACTATATACTGATAGGGAAGTGTTTTTTCATCGGTCCGGAAAAGGGAAAATCCGGCGAGTTTTAAATCGCGGGTTACATCATCGGCTGAAAGACGCATGTCAACCGGCGGGCCCATTGGTGTTTCCTTTTTTAAATAATCAATCACCATTACAAAGCCCTGTGACCTCAGGCCGTTTTTTACTTTTTTGAAATAGTTGACCCTGTCTTCAAGATGGTGAAAGGTATTTACGATCAAAACAATATCCACTTCCTTCTTTTCGAGCAGGGGATCATTGGCATTCACCTTTCTTGTCTGGATCATTTTTTTGGAGATTTCCCTTGCATCGCGCACACTGTCAACATATGCAAGAAATCTTTCATCGATATCTGCCGCAATCACGGTGGCACCCGAATCTACAAGCTTGAAGGAAAAATAGCCTGTACCGCAACCAAGGTCCATAATCCTTTTGTTTTTCAGGGGCCTGATCAGGCTTAATACTTCAATGGGCTTTTGCCAGAAATCACGGTCCGGACGTTCAAACTGTTTTACCAGTTCGGCAAAGGGAGTTTGGTTCATATGCTCATTGGCATGGCCCTGATGCTGTGCATGTACCGTATGGACCAACCATGACAATGCAAAGCAGTATATCAATTTTTTCATTCAATACTTTTTGAAAGGAACAAATGTAGGGGCATTTATCTATTTCAGTTTTTTTACAGGATATAGGCGACCTAATTCGGGTTTTTCAGGAATTGTTCAACTTTGTTCAGCAGGCATGGTTGATGAGAATGGTACACATTACCCAATTCCTAATGGAGCCTGTTTTTATGAAGGAGAAATAATAAATTGCTTTAGTTAACTTTTTCTTAACAATTCATTGAATGTTCGATTCCCTAATATTGCATTAATCCTATCAAATTAGTAGTAATAGTTTAATAAATACACCTTTTATGATACGTTGGTTGGTAAGTATTGTTACCTGCATGATGCTGTTTTTATGGATTTCCCCTGTTTTCGGGCAGGATAGTACACGGCAAAAGGGGTCAAGAATTGAGCTGAGTCTTGAGGGGATGGCAGGGGTATCTTTCGGCGATAAAATGGTCGCGTTTAATGTTGGCGGCCCTAATCTGCTGCTGGCTTTGGGTTCCGATTGGCGTATTGGGTTTGCAGCCTTTCCATCTTTTTTTGTGCGCGACTCCAAAACCGGTGCACGGCTGGGCGTAGGCGGCAGGGTAGATTACAAAAAGTTGGTTTTGTTCACTTCTTTCTACCATTTCGATACCCGGGAGATATGGGTGGGTACGGTTGGCTTGGGCTATAAGTTTCATAAAAGTTCCCAAAAGAAATAATATGGAGAAACCCACTTTCAGGGAGGCCTTATGGTTTTGGTTCAGGTTGGGTTGGATCAGTTTTGGGGGACCGGCCGGGCAGGTAGCCATCATGCATAGTTTTCTGGTTGAAAAGAAAAAGTGGATCAGCGAAAGCCGGTTTATACATGCGCTGAATTATTGCATGTTGCTGCCGGGCCCCGAGGCGCAGCAGTTGGTCACTTATACCGGTTGGTTGTTGCATGGCATCAGGGGTGGGCTGGTGGCCGGTATCCTGTTTATTTTACCCTCCATGTTCATACTACTTGCACTGAGCGTGGCTTATGTACTGTATGGAAAAATTGCCTGGGTAGCTGCGCTGTTTGATGGGTTGAAACCCGCTGTGGTGGCCATTGTAGCCCTGGCGCTCATGAAAATCGGAAAGAAATCGCTCTTGTCCCCATTTCATTACCTGGTGGCCATAGGTGCTTTTGTGGCCATTTTCTTTCTGCAGGTCCCCTTTCCGTTGATCATCCTTTCGGCCATTTTATTGGCATTGTTGCTGGGAAAATATTTTCCCGGTGTGCTGGCCTCCGGCAAACATTCTTCCAACGGTCATCCAACCACCGATGAGTCAGGATATTATCTGTCAAAGCATTCAGGAGTGGTAAAGGGGCATTGGCCACTCTGGAAGATTGTTTTGATGCTCGGTTGTTTTTTAGTGCTATGGTTTCTGCCTTTTCTTCTGTTATACATGGGCGAAAACGGGCCATTCTGGAAACCCTTCATTTGGTTTTTTACCAAAGCGGCCCTGGTTACGTTTGGCGGCGCCTATGCTGTGCTGCCTTATGTGGCACAGGTAAGTGTCGAAAAGTTTCATTGGTTAAGTTCGATGGAAATGCTGGATGGGCTGGCGCTGGGTGAAACCACACCGGGCCCGTTGATAATGGTATTGGCCTTTGTGGGCTTTATGGCGGCCTGGAACCTCCTCGGCAATTCATTGATGATGGCAGGTATGGGGCTGTTGGTTACGGTGTATTACACTTTTTTGCCCTGTTTTATGTTTGTTTTCGCGGGTGCGCCTTTTATTGAAAAAACGAGGGACAATCCGTTGATAAAAAAGACTTTGGGTATTGTAACCGCAGCAGTTGTTGGTGTAGTACTCAATCTGTCTGTTTACCTGCTCATCAGCGTTGTGTTTACCCAGGGAAAACCAGGTACCTCGGTACAATGGTTCGATGTATGTTGGATCCTGATCTCCTTTTTCGTTTTGTATAAAAATAAGGCAGGTATGATCTGGTGGCTTTTGATAAGTGGCGTGGCGGGTATTGCCTGGTATTTTTTAACGAAGTAACATCTACATCAGTGTTTGGTAACAAAACAATTGCAATTTTTTCAGAGAATGGTTTGGCAGACAATTAATAACCCAAAGACTAATTGAATGAAAAAGATTTTTATAGTAGGCGGCGGTTTTAGCGGTACCATGACAGCGGTTCACCTCATCAGGGAAACCGGATCTCCGGTGGAAATTTTTTTGGCCACCGATGCCGACCACCTTTGCCGGGGCGTAGCATTTAATGCCTATTCGGAAAAGCAACTGTTGAATGTGGTTGCCTCCGCTATGAGTGCATTTCCCGCAGAACCAGATCACTTTTTGGATTGGGTAAAGCAACTGCCCGCTTACTCGGATATTGATTCGGAGGTTCTGAAAAATTCGTATCTGCCCCGGGCATTGTACGGTAATTACCTTTCTTTCATTTGGGAGCAGGCACTTGAACAGGCGGCTGCCAAAGGGGTAAAAGTAGCATTGGTAAAAAGCAGGGTGAACGATATACTGGCCTCCGACAACCATTTTGAGTTATTTGACCTGGATAAGAGGAGATACCGGGCCGATGTGTTGGTATTGGCCACCGGTAATTTGCTTCCTTCCAACCCCAACATAAAGGACCCCGAATTTTTTGATACTTCCCGGAATTATTTCAGGAATCCCTGGGATAAGGCAGCTGTTACAAACCTTAACCATCAATTACCCATCTTGATCATCGGCAATGGCCTCACCATGGTGGATACCGTGTTATCGCTGGTGGAAAATGGATTCAGGAATGAAATACTATCCATTTCACCGCATGGCTATAACCTGCTTCCCCATCGCAATTCTGGTCTGGTATATGAAAAATTACTGGA
>JALOMX010000211.1 GCA_025455245.1 Chitinophagaceae bacterium | reverse complement strand
TTCTGCAATGGCAATACTTCATTTAATAAACTATTCCAATGACAGAAAGATATCACAAATCAAACATGCACTCAGTTTTTAATAGCACAACACGTTATTATTCTAATTTTTTAACGCTTTTAGCTTTAATAATAGAATGCTCACCTTTCGGCAAGATGAGCATTCTCTGTTTCTTTAATATTTTAAGTTTAAGACTTCTTAAAAGCCCATTTCCAAAACTCTTTTGGCGTTACTTTCTTGCCATACATTAAAATGGCGGTACGGTAAATTTTGGCACTTAGCCAGGTGGTAAACAGGAAACCGGCTACCAGTAAAGCCATACTCAAACCCAATTGCCACCAGGGTACAGTACCCGGCACACCAAAAGGTATACGCGCCATCATGACTATGGGCGAGAAGAATGGAATGAGGCTCGACCATGTGGCCAGAGAACTTTCCGGTTGGTTGATGGCATTGATCATAATGATGATGGCAAATACAATGGGCAGGGTGATCGGGAACATCAGGCTTTGTGCATCCTGCGGATCTTCGTTTACGGCGCTTCCTACAGCGGCAAACAAGGCTGCATAAAACAGATAACCAAATACAAAATAAAAAAGGAAGCAAGGGATGATCAGCATCCAGTTAACGGTGCCCATGGTATGGGTGGTTTTGGCTATTGCCATCATAGCCCCGCTTGATGCCCCGGCCGGCATGCCCTGATTCATTTGGGTATTTGCATTGGCAGCCTGCTGCATAATATCCTGGGGAATAATAGCGCCCAATGCTGTGCTGAGTATCATGATCAGAATGATCCACAACAGAAACTGAGTTACGCCCACTGCGCCGATGCCGATGATTTTGCCCATCATCAGTTGTGTGGGCCGCACACTGCTTACAACAACCTCCGCAATACGGTTGGTTTTTTCTTCCATTACACCACGCATTACCATGGCACCGTACAAAAACAGGGTGATATAAATCAGAAAAGCTGCACCATATCCTACCCCAAATGCCACACCTGAATTTCCTTCCTTGATTTCTTCACCTTCGCCCAATACTTTATTGTCGAGCGATACGGTTTTAGCTTGTTTACGAATACTGTCCAGGCCACTTTTCGTCAATCCGCCTACCGTTGTCATAAGGCGGGTTTCAACAGCTTCATTTATTTGTTTGGAAATAATATCTTCCGATCCGACACTCAGATTTTTACGGGTGTAGATCTGATACCTGTCGGTTTGGTTGATTCCATTGCCGGGGGACAGCAAAACAGCAGTATATCCTTTTTGCAGCAAAGAGGTGTCTGCATTATCAATAAACTCGAAAGTCATTGATTTACGCGATTCCAGATATTCTTTTAGAAGGTTATTGGTGTCTCCAACCGCAACCTTTTCTTCCTTGTCACTTTTTACAGTAATAAATATTACGCCGACAATGAGCACAATAAATAACAACGGCATCAGAAATGTGCTTATCAGAAAAGTTTTGGCTTTGACACGGGTAATATATTCCCGTTTTATAATGAGCCATGTTTTATTCATATAAATAATTTTGATGATTTATGATATGGTTAATTCAGGATTTTTCAAATTCGAATGCGCGGGCTGTAGGGGTTCCTTCTACAAGATGGATAAAAATATCATTGAGGGAAGGCAATACTTCATTGAAGCTTTCAATCTGTACACCCTGTGCCATAAAATGCCTCAGAACATCATTGTTGGTTATTCCTTCATCCAATTTTACCAATACTTCATCGGCTGAATGTTTCATTACCTTGAAAATATGGGTTTGCATGTGTTCGGGTAAGGTATGCGCACCTATTCTGAATAAATGCTCTTTAAAATCCTGTTTAACCTGCTTAACGGTTCCGTCCAGAATTTTTTGCCCTTTGTTCACCAGAATTATATGGTCGCAGATTTCTTCTACCTGTTCCATGCGGTGCGTACTGAATACGATGGTTGAGCCATTTTGAGCAAGCCGATATATTTCATCCTTGATCAGATTGGCATTTACAGGGTCAAGTCCGCTGAAAGGTTCATCCAGAATGATCAGTTTGGGGTTATGGGCAACCGTGGTTACAAATTGCAGTTTTTGACTCATGCCTTTACTCAGGTCTTCCACTTTTTTGTTCCACCAGCTTTGCATATCGAGCCTTACAAACCAATCTTTTATGTTATGCATGGCGTCCTGATAACTCATGCCTTTCAGTTGGGCAAGGTACAGGGCCTGTTCACCGATCTTCATTTTTTTGTAAAGACCCCGTTCTTCAGGCATATAACCGAGTTCAAGCACATCATTTATGGCGTCGAATTTTTTTCCGTTCAGTGTAATGCTCCCGCTGTCGGGGAAAAAGATGCCGGTAATCATTCGGATAAGGGTTGTTTTTCCCGCACCATTCGGTCCAAGCAGGCCAAAAATGGACCCTTGCTCAATGCTGAACGAAATATCGTCCACAGCTTTTTGGTTGGCAAAGTACTTCTTAAGGTTTTCAACCTTTAATATTTCCATAGCGAATATTTAAGTTTAAAAATGATGATTTTGATTTTTTATTAAAATGAAAGTTTTGAATTTGGTAAAGTTCCACGGATTTGTTGACGGTTTAATCAAATTATTACAGCAGCGGTTTTAATAATTTTTTCTCCATCCATGGCGGCACTAACAATTCCGCCTGCATATCCTGCACCCTCTGCACAAGGATAAAGGTTTTTGATTTGGGGATGGTGCAATGTTTCTTTTAATCTCGGGATGCGGACGGGTGAGGATGTTCTGCTTTCTGTTGCCACTAAAACAGCTTCATTGGTTCGGTAGCCTTTCATTTTTTTTCCAAATTCCATAAGGGCAACTTTGAGCGATGCTGCAACAAAGCCCGGAAGTATGGCATGGACATCGGCAGATTGAATGCCGGGTAGGTAGGAGCAGTCGGGAAGTGAAGAAGATTGCTTTTTTTGTATGAAATCTTCCATTCGCTGTGCGGGCGCAACAAGTTTGCCACCTCCTGCTGCAAATGCTTTTCGCTCTGTAAGTTGCTGAAAGTACATCATACCAAGCGGGGAATTCAATTGTTCCTTATTAATACCAACCACCGACCTGTATTCTTCATTGAATTCAAGGTCTTCGAGCCTTATTTCGGTAACCATACCGCTGTTGGCAAAAGGGTTATTACGTTTACTCGGACTCCATCCATTTACCACTATTTCACCCGGTGCGGTGGCGGCCGGTGCAATAATGCCGCCGGGACACATACAAAAACTAAATACCCCCCGACCAAGGGCCTGCTGAACAAGTGAATAACTTGCCGGTGGTAAAAATGAACTGCGGTGCGTTGCAGGGGCCTGTTCAGGGGAAAAAGGCAGGTGGTACTGACAACTGTCAATTAAGGCTTGCGGATGTTCTATCCTCACACCTAAAGCAAATGGTTTGGGTTCAATCAGGATTTTTTTACGAAGAAGCAGTTCAAAAATATCCCTTGCCGAATGACCGGTGGCCAAAAGAAAAGCATCTGCCTTCCATTGTGTGCCATCGGAAGTAATGGCTTCTGTAATCAAATCGTGATGTACCTTAAAGTCAGTAACCTTTTGCTGAAAATGAATTTCGCCGCCATATTGTATGATATGGTGCCTGATGGCAGTAATTATCTGAGGTAATTTATTGGTGCCGATATGCGGGTGGGCTTCATACAGAATATTTTCGCTTGCACCGAAAAGGACCAATAATTCCAGGATCCGCTGAACATCGCCTCTTTTGCTGCTGCGTGTGTAAAGCTTTCCATCGCTGTACGTGCCGGCTCCTCCTTCTCCAAAACAGTAGTTGCTTTCAGGATTTATTTCCCCTTCCTTATTGATAGCTGCGAGGTCTCTTCGTCTCGACCTTACATCCTTCCCCCTTTCCAGGATGATTGGTTTAATACCGCATTCAATACACTGCAAGGCTGCAAAAAGCCCCGCCGGTCCTGCACCTATGATGAGCATTCGTTTTGCGGCCCTGCTTACATCCTTCCAGAAAAACGTGCGGATTTTCCTTGGAACAAAGGGTTCATTAATGTAGGCATCCACCTGAAGATTGATCCAGATGGTTTTGCTCCTTGCATCAATACTTTGTTTTTGAATATTGAATCCTGTAACCTGATTGGTGGAAACCCCTGCGGAAGCGGCAATACACTTTACAAGGATACTATGCTCCATTGCCTCATGCGGCAATAATTTCAATGATAGTTCTTTTGGCATTGGCGTAAGGTATTTTTCCCTAAAACCTCAGTTTTTAATGTTCAATATTATAAAATGAAACTAAATTGAACAAACCGCAATTACTCAAAAAAATTAATTTTAAAAATCATCTATTTTAAAAAAAAGGAATTGTACTTTGCCGGAACATTTCACCGGGGGTATTCTTCCCGAAATTTCAAATATATGTTCAGGCGGATTTTTCTGTATTTAGTAATTGCTTTATGTATTTCCTCATGCGGACCGGCATTTTTTGTGCCAACCCGGATGAAATCTTACAGTTATGGAATTGAGCCTGCTACCAAAGGCGAACAAACTCAGATGAAGGAGTTTTTGAAGCCCTATAGTACTCATATAAATGGTACGATGAATGAAGTTGTTGGAAATGTCACTGTTTCATTAAACAAAACAATGCCTGAATCCACCCTTGGGTGTTTCATGACTGATGCTTATCTGGAAAGTGCACAAAAGAAATTTGGGAAACAGGTTGACATGGCATTTATGAATACCGGAGGCATCAGGTTGAACAGTATTGAGCCGGGGCCAATTACCATCGGGAAAATCTATGAACTGATGCCCTTTGACAATCTGATGGTGTTGGTGGATTTGACAGGTAGTCAGTTGCAAGCTTTTCTTGATCATATATCC
>JALOMX010000210.1 GCA_025455245.1 Chitinophagaceae bacterium | reverse complement strand
CAGAAAATTACCCTCACTGTTGATTACATAGATTACATCAATGGTTTCCGAGTCTTTCCCGAACCTTCGGATGGTTTCCAGTACTTCGGCTACCGTATTGTGCTCATATACCCAAACATATTCGGGGGTCATCAAACGGCCTACGCTGTTCTCAGGATATCCAAGCAGGTTCAGGGTAGTTTTCCGTTCTTCCGGCGTCAGTAGTTTTATTAATTCCCTCACCACATTGCTTGGAAGTCCTTCCAAAAAATCGGTACGGTCATCGGCAGGCAGCTCATTCAGGAGTTCGGCCGTTTTAAAAGGAGGCAGTTCATTAATGATCCTTTTCTGTTCGGCAAGGTCCAGGATTTTAAAAAGGGCTACAGCCCGGTTGATCGAAAGGCTTCCTATGATCTGAGTTTCGTAGTCGGGATAATCATAAACGAGGTCTGCCACCTCGCTGATGTTCTGATCGTTCAGAAAATCGCGGATGGCAATTTTATCATCGGTAGCAATGATGGCTTCAAATTGCTCGCGGAGCGAAGGTTCCTCTTCCAGTATGATTTCTTCCTCTTCCTGCATGCGGTAAAGATAAAAACCGGCCGGGTTTTTTCAGCGCTTCCTTTTTGGTTACAAAAAATTAAAGTTGCAGCACCTCAATCATATGGTTCTCATGCAAAAAAGAATGGTCCAGCGAAGGTTCAGATCCGAAAATCCCGTATACGGTACTTCCTGTTCCTGTCATTGATGCAAAAAGGGCGCCTGCTGAAAGCAAATGCTCTTTTATTTTTTTGATAAGGGGAAAGGCATCAAAAACGGGCGGTTCAAAATCGTTGAGTAAACCAAGATCGGCCCATTTAGAAGGATCTTCCTTAACCATTTCGGCGCAGGACTGTTCCGGCATGGCAGGGGTTATACGTCCAAAAGCCCAACCGGTAGGGATATGAATGGAAGGATTGATCAGTACCAGGTAATTGCCGGACAAATTCAATTCCACAGGTTTCAGTATTTCTCCACGGCCGGTTGCATACAATGGTTCATTGTAAATAAAAAAGGGACAGTCGCTGCCAAGCTGAAGTGCATATCCGGACAGTTGTTCTTTTGTAAGGCCCATGGAAAATTTTTCATTCAAAAGGCGAAGCATGTATGCGCCATTGCTGCTGCCCCCACCCAAACCGGCTCCTGTGGGAATGGTCTTATGCAGGTAAATGGAAACCGGCGGCAAAGAAGGAAAATCAGCTTTCAGCAATTGCCATGCCCGGATGCACAAATTGTTCTGATCAGCGCCGGGTACCGGAATGCCCGACAAAAAAATATTCAGTTCATTATCCTCGATTATTTCAAGGGCATCGAACCATGGAACCGGCAAAAAAACCGATTCAAGATTGTGAAAACCATCTGATCGTTTCCCGGTAATCCTGAGGCCGAGGTTAATTTTGCAATTGGGAAATGTGACCATGCGGGGAAATTATTTCCTCGATTCAATTTCATTACGGATGGCAATGGCCTTTATGTAATCCTCCTGTTCCACTACCTCATTGAGCAGGGTTTGCAGTTGTTCAAGCGACATGCTTGAGTAATCTTCACCGCCACCCGCGGCTACGGGTTCCGGTTCAGCCTTGCCTTTACGTTTTTTGGGAGCAGTATCTTCCATCATGATCCCTGCACTGTCGAGTATGTTTTCGTAAGTATAAATGGGGCATCCAAACCTTACGGCGAGTGCAAGCGCGTCACTGGTACGGCTGTCAATTTCAATGGTATCGGTTTCGGTATAGCACACAAGTTTGGAGTAAAAAATTCCTTCCTGCAAATCGCTGATTACAATTTCCTGCAGCTCCACATTGAATGCAAGCATGAAGTTCTTCATCAGGTCGTGGGTAAGCGGGCGGCTTGGCTGCATACGCTCAAGGGCAACGGCAATAGCCTGTGCTTCGAAACCTCCGATGACTATGGGGAGACGACGAACTCCGTTTATTTCCCCTAATACCACTGCATACGAATGCGTTTGCGTAATACTATGTGATAAAGCTACAATTTCAAGTTCAATTTTTTTCATACGCATTCTTTCATCCATACCAGCAGTATTGTTTGTACCGGAAGTATTTGAATATGAGTTGAACTGCAAAGTAAAGCATTGGAGGGTTTATATTCAAAAAACTTAGCAATAATGCGTGGAAAAACAAAAGCCAACCTCCATCTCAGGAAATTGGCTTTCAGATAGATTTTTAAAGAAATTTAACCGACCGCTTTCATTTTTTTTACAGCTTCAACAATTTTGGGCATTACCTCAAAGGCATCACCCACAATGCCGTAATCAGCCGCTTTAAAGAAGGGCGCTTCAGGATCTTTGTTGATCACCACAATGGTTTTGCTACGGTTTACCCCGGCAAGGTGCTGAATTGCACCACTGATGCCAATGGCAAAATACAGGTTAGGTGCAATGGCGCCGCCTGTTTGCCCAACATGTTCGTGGTGGGGCCGCCAATGTGCATCGGCTACTGCCCGGCTGCAGGCGGTTGCAGCGCCAATTTCTTTGGCAAGGTCTTCTACAAGGTGCCAGTTTTCGGGGCCCTTCAGGCCTCGTCCACCACTTACCACCAATTCCGCTTCGCTCAGGGGAACGGTGCCGGTTACTTTATTTACGGATGTAACTTTTATTTTTCCGGCAGAAGGCGTAAGGTTTATCGAAACCACTTCAGCCGTGGTCTCTGAGGTTTGAATTCCAAATGCATTGGGGTTTAATGATATTACCTTAACCGGTGTATTGATGGCCACGTTGGCAAAGGCTTTCCCGCTGAATACGCTTTTTTTCACTACAAATCCGGCAGATGTATCCGGCAGGGCCACCGCCCCGGCAACAAGACCGGCTTTAAGCCTTGCACTCAACCTCGGTGCAATTGCTTTTCCGCTTGTGGTATTGCTGAATACAATGACATCAGCCCCCGCAGCAGTGGCGGCATCGGCTATAGCAGCAGCATATACCTGCGCATCAAAACCGTTGAATGCAGGATTATCGGCATAATGTACTCTGGAGGCACCATATTTTCCCAATGCCGGCAGGGTAGAAGCTGCATTTTCAACTGTACCCAATACAAGGACTTCGGCAGTTGTGCCTGTTTGTCCGGCTATTTTTGCGCCATAGCTTATGGCTTCAAAAGCCTGCTTTTTTATTTGACCATCGGTCTGGTCGGCGAATATCAGAACCATTTTTATTTAATATTTTAGATTTTATATTTAATATTTGGTGAGGGTTTGAGGATTTTGGAGTGGGGGAGGTGGTGAATAGTGAGTAGTGAATGGAGTGGGGGTTTGTGCATTTCGGTGTGTGATGAGGTATATCCCGTTTCAAACCCTAACTAAAGCCCAGTTCCAAACCCCATTCACTATTGCCTATTCACTAAAACACTTTCGCTTCCTCCCTCAATAAACGCACCAATTCTTCAGGCGTGTCGGCGCTTACCAGTTTTACACCGGCTTTGGCAGGAGGTAATTCAAAAGAAACAATCGATGTCAGGGCATCTGTGGCAACCGGTTCTTTCACAGCGAGTGGTTTTGTCCTTGCCCCCATAATTCCTTTCATATTAGGGATGCGCTGTTCGGCCATACCTTTTTGACAACTGATAACAGCCGGCAGTGATAATTCCGCTACCTCTTCACCCCCTTCAATTTCGCGTGTTGCGGTCAGGTTTCCGGCTGCGGCATCCAGTTTGGTAGCAAGGCTTACATAAGGGGCATCAAGCAGTTCGGCCACCATTCCCCCGATGCTGCTGCCATTGTAGTCGATGGTTTCCTTTCCGGTTAAAACAAGGTCATAACCGCCATCTTTGGCTACCGCTGCAATCTGACTTGCAATGGTAAAGCTGTCGCCACTTTCAAGGTTTATGCGAACGGCATCATCGCCACCAATGGCAAGCGCCTTCCGGATGATTGGGTCGTTGTCGGCACCGCCCACATTTACAAGGGTTACGGTGGTGGCAAGGCCGGCCTCTTTCAGTTCCAGCGCACGCACAAGTGCGTACCATTCATCGTAGGGGTTTACAATAAACTGAACACCACCGTCTGCAAACTTTGTGTTGTTGTCGGTAAATGCAATCTTCGCGGTAGTATCGGGTGTTTTACTGATACAAACAAGGATTTTCATATAGTTAGCATTATTTGTTTGATATAAAAATGACCGGGCAAATGTACTCAAGTAACCAATGTCATTAAACCTGTGGGCAAAATTAGTTGTTTATGCAACTAATTTTAGAAAAACCTCGAAATTTTAAAATAATCTTGCATTATGGATAGAATGGCCAAACTGAAAGAGTATCTCGCACAAAGCCCCGGGGACAGCTTTTTACTGCATGCACTTGCACTCGAATACGTGAAGCTTGGTGAAGATGAGGCAGCGAAACAATACTTTGACCAATTACTTCAGGCAGAACCGGGCTATGTAGGCAGCTATTATCATTTAGGTAAATTGCTTGAAAGGCAGGGCCAAAAAGAAAAGGCCATGGAAACCTATGAAACCGGGAAAAAATTTGCCCGGGCGGCAGGGGACAACCATGCTTTCAATGAACTGCAGGGAGCGTTGGATGATCTGATGGATTATTAAACAGAAATGGTGCAGGAAAATCTTTTACATAGCTTCAGGGATTTCATTCTTTCCCATAAACTGTTTGAAAAGGGTGATAAGATTTTATTGGGAATCAGCGGGGGCAAAGACTCTGTGGTGTTGGCCCATCTGCTGAAATGTATTGGCCAACGCCTCAGGGGGGAAGAAAGCGAACGTGATGAAGCGTTTGTTAGAAGTCTTGCTAAGGATTGGAACCTGCCGCTTCATATCCGTAATAAGGATACAAAAGTTTTTGCATCCGAAAACAGACTCAGCATTCAGGTTGCGGCAAGACGGCTCCGTTATGAATTCTTTGAAGAAGTACGGAAGCAGCTTTGTGTTTCCGGAAAGCCTGTATGGATAGCCACAGCACATCATGCCAATGATTCTGTAGAAACGTTGCTTATGAACCTGTTCAGGGGAACAGGCATTGACGGGCTCCGGGGTATTCCGGTGCGTAACGGACATATCGTACGGCCATTATTATTTGCCTTTCGCAATGAGATTGATGCCTATGCAGAGCAAAATAACCTGCAATGGGTAGATGATTCAAGCAATGAAAAGGAAGATTATACACGCAACTTTATACGACGCAGTATTATACCTGCCATAGAAACACAGGTTCCTTCAGTAACACAAAATATTTTTCATTCAGCCAGAGTATTGAATGATGTGGCTTCTTTATACCATAAGCAGGTGGATGCAATGCTGGGAAAAATAGTTAAGCTGGAAAATGGTGTCGGGAAAATAGCGGTAATGCAAATTCAACAATTGCCCGAAGCTGAAACCATTTTGTATGAGTGGATAAGGCCTGCGGGGTTTACGGCTGCACAGGTGGGTGAAGTAATGAAGCTCTTACATGCAAACAACGGAAGTTTTGTAGCTTCGGATACCCATCGGATCATCCGCAACAGGGCATGGTTGCTGCTTGCACCTTTATCTCCGGAAAATGTTCAATTACAGATAGCGGATAAATTGCCTTTTGAAATGAAGTTACCGGGTGGTAAGATTTTATCGGTCAGCGCGGTAAAAAACTTCGAGGCCGCGGGAGGTATTCCAATACTGCCACCTAACGAGGCGCTGCTTGATGCATCCGGGATTCAGTTGCCCCTGATCATCAGGCGCAGGAAAGAAAGAGATTATTTTTATCCGCTTGGAATGCCCAAAAAGAAAAAGGTTGCGCGATTCCTGATAGACCGTAAAGCTTCTGCCATAGATAAGGAAAATGTATGGATAGTGGAAAGCAACAAACGGATATTATGGATTGCAGGATACCGAATTGACGACAGGTTTAAGGTTACACCCCAAACCCGTTCGGTGGTGCGAATGATCATTAAGGATAGCTGATCTTAACTCTGTATTCCGTTGGTTTTTACAGATATAGCCATAGAAATACAAGGGCAAAAAAGTTGACCTTTTCCAACGGATTGCTGTATCAAATCTTTAGGATCGGAAGGGGGTTCAATCTCTGTCAGAATTCAGGATTGAGTATTTTTTGAAGAAATCCCGAAACCTGTCCGGGCATGTTTATGAGAATAAAAACAATGCCAAAAACCGCGCCCCACAGGTGGGCATCATGATTTACGTTGTCGGTTCCTTTCCTGCTCATATAAATGGAATAGCCCATGTAAAGTACGCCAAAAATAATGGCGGGAACAGGTAATATGAAAACGTAAATAGTTGACCATGGTGACAGTAAAATGAAAGCAAATAACACCGCAGAAACCCCACCGGAAGCGCCCAGGCTTGCATAACCCGGATTGTTTTTGTTTTTCAAATAGGAAGGTATATCGGAGATAACAATGGCGCCAAGATACAGTGTAAGGAACGCCCAGTTACCTAATTGCATATTCAGATAATCTTCCATTACCCTTCCGAAAAAATACATGGTAAGCATATTGAACAACAGGTGCTGGAGATCAGCATGAATAAAGCCCGATGTAAGAAAACGGTAGTACTGACCCCGGTTGATAGCGGGCGGGTATAGTATCAGATCATTGTAAAGCTGACGGTTGTTGAAAGCTCCGAAGGACACCAAAGCGGTAAGGATGATAATGATAATTGTTTGTGAGAACATATTATAATTTGGTTATTTCTATTCGCTCCATCATTTTTTCTACAAAGCGATAGGTGGCTGGACAATATTCAATATTTTGCTTATGTATATAAACAAAACTTTTCAGGGGTGTTTTGGTAAGGTGCGGAAACCCGGCACAATCATCGGGCCTTACTGCATAAATGGAGCATTTATTGGTTTTAAGGTCGAGAAACACACAAGGTTGCTTTTGCATTCGCCAATCGTCATCTTCTTTGTCATAAACGAGAAATTTTTCTTTGAACTCTTTTACCTTAAGGCCTAAATGATGAGCAATCCTTTTCTTATCCTTTTTGGTAAGGGTTGGGGTCATTTTTTTACAA
>JALOMX010000209.1 GCA_025455245.1 Chitinophagaceae bacterium | reverse complement strand
AAATATTTACAAAAGGAAATATTACGACCGAACCACAGATTTCTTTTAAAAACAGCGTTTGGGTTGGTTTTTGGCAGTGCGTTGCCATGATACCGGGCGTTAGCCGGAGTGCAGCATCCATAATTGGAGGTTTACATCAGGGCTTCAACAGGAAACTTGCCGCCGAATTTTCCTTTTTTCTGGCTGTTCCAACCATGGCAGCTGCGACGGGCTACAAATTACTGAAAGCCTGGCAGGACAATCCCGAAATGCTTTTTAATAAAGACAACCTGACTGCCCTTGTCGTGGGCAATATTGTAGGTTTTTTTGTAGCCATCCTTGCCATTAAGTTTTTCATCGGGTTTGTTCAAAAGTTTGGATTCCGTTATTTCGGATGGTATAGGATTATTGCCGGTATTCTGATATTGATTCTGCTGTCAACCGGCGTAATGCATAAATAGCGGTTTTTCCGATATATTTAGCCCGAAATTAAATTCCTATATGCAAATTACGGCACCCAAAAAAGTGGTGAACGCATGGGCCATGTACGATTGGGCCAACAGCGTTTACAACTTAGTAATAACCACTACCTTTTTCCCGATATATTTTTTAGCAGTAACCAATAAGCCCGAATGGCAAAATGGTGATGCAGTGCCGTTTCTGGGTATGAAGTTCATTAATTCATCCCTCTATGATTACAGCATTTCTTTTGCTTATTTCATCATTGCATTATCTTATCCTATTCTGACTTCCATTGCAGATACAAGAGGCAATAAAAAGAACTTCCTGAGGTTCTTTTGTTACATGGGCGCTTTTGGCTGCAGCATGCTTTTCTTTTTTAACGGCAACGATTTATGGGTGGGTGTTCTCGGTCTTATCCTCGGTGCTATGGGTTATGCGGGCGGGCTTGTTTTTTACAATGCTTACCTGCCCGAAATAGCGGCACCCGAAGACCGTGACCGCATCAGCGCCAAGGGGTTCAGTATGGGTTATGTTGGAAGTGTCATTCTTCAGTTAATAGGATTCGGACTTGTTCTGGCCATGCCTGAAGATGCAGGAACTGCCTCACGTATTACCTTTTTGCTTGTAGGTATCTGGTGGGTAAGCTTTGCGCAGATTACTTTCAGAGGGCTTCCCCGCTTTAATAGAAAGGAGGCAAAAAATGTCAATGTTTTTACGGATGGCTTTGCCGAAATAAAAAAAGTGTATCATGAGGTAAAGCAAATGCCTGTTCTTAAGCGCTTTATCCGCGGTTTCTTTTTTTACAGCATGGGCGTGCAAACGGTTATGATAGCCGCAACACAGTTTGGAAGTAAAACCCTTGAACTGGAAGATACTCAACTGATCATAACCGTAGTTATCATTCAATTGGTTGCCATTGCCGGTGCCATTTTTATGAGCCGGATGAGCAAACGCTTTGGTAACCTCCCGGTATTAATGTCGGTGGTTGTTTTTTGGATTGGCGTATGTATTGCCGCATATTTTACGGCAAGGCATAAAGAACTGGGGGGAAATGCAGAAATACCTTTTTACTTCCTGGCAATGGCGGTGGGCTTTGTCATGGGGGGTATTCAATCGCTCAGCCGAAGCACGTTCAGCAAATTGATGCCCGAAACCAAAGACACGGCGTCATTTTTTACTTACTATGATTTTACTGAAAAGATTGCCATTGTGATTGGGGTGTTTGTCTTTGGCGCCGTGCACGAATACACTGCCGAACATGGGGGGATCAAAAACTCCATTTTATCTCTTGTGGTATTTTTCTTTATCGGCTTGATGTGGCTGTATGCTGCCCTGTACAAACAAAAGCAGGAAAGCGCTGCAGCATAGCCGGCGTATAATTTCCTTAATTTTGTTCACATGGATACGATACTTGTAAAGCCGCGAAATAAGGAGGAACTGGATCTTGTTCAAACCTTGCTGAAGCGTATGGATATACGTGCGCAGGTGGTAAGTGCCGAAAAGGCCCGGAAGAAGAAGGCCAAACAGGAATTCCTGGATAGCCTGCCTGAAAGGTTGAAGCAGGTTGAACTGCACATGCAGGGTAAGATTGAATTGCCTGATGCAAGGGATTTGTTACGTGAAATTTAAGGTTAAAAACATACCAACTTTTGGCAGGGAATTGAAAGCGCTTGCTAAAAAGTACCCTTCTTTAAAAAGGGAGTATGGATTTTTGCTTGACTCATTAGAGGCTAATCCCAAGCAAGGCATCCCTTTAGGAAAAGATTGCTATAAAATACGCCTTGCCATAGCATCAAAAGGCAAGGGAAAAACAGCGGGGCAAGGGTTATTACTTGTGTAAAAGTGGTGAAGCAAACAGTTTACCTGTTATCCATTTTCGATAAAAGTGAATTTGAGAATATAAGTGATGAGGAATTAAATAAACGATTAAACCAAATTGAACTTCCGGAATGAACCTATATACGATAAATACCGGCTTTTTTAAACTGGATGGCGGCGCCATGTTTGGAGTTGTACCAAAGGTTATCTGGAATAAAATAAATCCGGCCGATGAAAACAACTTATGCAACTGGGCGATGCGCTCATTACTGATAGAAGAAGGTAACCGCCTGATTCTGATTGACAACGGTATTGGCGATAAGCAGGATGCCAAGTTTATGGGGCACTATTACCTGAATGGTGATGACAGCCTGGACAAAAGCCTGGCAATGCATGGTTTCCACCCCGATGACATTACGGATGTAATTTTAACCCACCTGCATTTCGATCATTGCGGGGGCAGCATTAAGCGCGAAGGTGAAAACCTTGTCCCTGCTTTTAAAAATGCAACCTTCTGGAGCAACGAGCGACATTGGAAATGGGCTACAGAGCCTAATGCAAGGGAACGGGCATCCTTTCTGAAAGAGAACATCTTACCTATTGCCGAAAGCGGTCAGTTGAAAATGGTTCCCGTGGCAGAAACCGGTACGGTACCTTTTGACGATGTTGCAGGTGTGAGCATCAGGTATGCATTCGGGCATACCGATGCCATGATGGTTCCGGAAATAGAGGTTGGCGGTAAAACGGTGGTGTATATGGCAGATCTGCTGCCATCTCCCGGGCATATGCCCTTGCCTTATGTGATGGCGTATGATATGTTCCCTTTAACTTCCATGGAGGAAAAAAAGGCTTTTCTGGATGAAGCTGCCGAAAAGGACTATCTGCTGTTTTTTGAACACGACCCTGTCAATGAAATATGTTCACTGCAAAAAACCGAAAAAGGTGTTCGACCCAAAGAGGTCGGGAAATTATCCCATTTTATCTGATGCCAACCTGTGAAGAAAGAGGGTGACGAAGGTTGCGGTAAAGCATCATGTCCACCTTAATACTTCCTACGGTTATGGGACTTTCAATCCTTATAGGCAGGCGGTTTGCATCATCTGTAACCCAAACGGTCATTTTTTCACCGCCTTCAAAAATGGTACCTTTCAACAGCAATGGCTTAAACTTGATACACCTGAATTTTCCGTAACGGGTTTTTATCACTTCTTTACCAAGGTACCGGATATACATGTTAAAGACTTCGTCATCAAGGAAAAGGTCAAAGGGGATTAGGTCGCCTTTTTTATAGTTGTTGAAATTAATGTTGCGTGCCATGTAAACTTCACTCAGTACATCCTGCACACATCCCGGAACTTTGAAAGTCCCTGCTTTACTGGTTGCGGTATTGGCTGCACGGTCAAAAGTTACAATCTCATCCTTACGATAGTCGCCCTCCTCAACATGGCGTACAAATCGGTATGGTAAAAGGGTGCCGGTATCGATGTAGGTTTCGTAACGGTCGCGTACACGGTAAATCCAATCATAACTCGGAAGGGTGCTTCCTGTTCCAACCACATGATACACAGGCTTGTTATTCAAATTGGTCCGGGTGGTGGTAAAGTTTACATTACCTGCATGCACCCAAATACCTGCAAGGGTATAAAAGACATAAAAAGTTACTGATTCCCCTGATTGGAAAGCAACATTTTTATAACCGCAATTACCTGACGGTGCAGGATTAAATGCCATTACAAAAAGACTCAACAGTATGATTAAGGGTGATTTAAACATTCCACCAAAACGCTATTCCTTTCTGAATATTTTGACAGTTAATAACATGAAACTACCTGCAACAGCCGGAAAAATAATGTTAATAATCCAAATTACGGCAGATGCAATCAGAATTTCCAGTGAATTTGAACTGAAAAGGCCGAAAACAAAAAGGCTTACCTGTCCTCTAACACCTAACTCGGCAAGGGCAATTGTTGGTATAATTGCCAGCATCAGGAACATAACGGTGGTACAGGCAGCCATCGGTATCAGGGCAACTCCGGTTTCAAAAAAACTAAAAACCAGCAGGTATTGCCCGAGGAAAACAATATACCTGACCAGCGAGATGCCCAGTATCTTCAACAGTTCACCTTTGTGAATCTGTCCGATTACATGGATATAAGGGGCATACTTTGAAAAAGGCGTAATTTTTTCAACCTGCCTAATGAGCCAGCCGAGGTTAAAATAAAGAATAAGTCCGGCCAGCAAACAAAATCCTGAACCAAATAACAGGGCCTTGACCAACAACCCTGTCCATCCATCCGTTTCCGAGTCGAGTTGGTAAGCATTCATTTTTAAATAAACAAGCCCCAATACCCCTGCCAACAGGGTGATGGCCAATTGGCTCATACTGCTCAAAAACATCAAAGTGGCGCCCCGCACACGGCTTCCATCGGGTAAATAAAGAACCCTTCCCAAAAATTCTCCCATCCTGTTAGGGGTAAGCATGGTAAGGCTAACCCCCGCCATAACACTTTTTACGGCTGTTCTGAATGAGGTCGGAAGTACATGTGAAGTAAGGATTTGCCATTTTCTGGATTCGAGCCCCCAATTGATAAACATCAGGAGT
>JALOMX010000208.1 GCA_025455245.1 Chitinophagaceae bacterium | reverse complement strand
TCCTTTATTATGATCAGGAAAACAGGCTTGTTTGCCCTGCTGGCATTGCTTTTATCCGGCAACACAGCAGAAGCGCAATTGAAAAAATTAAAGGAAAGACTGAATCAGGCAGTTGATAAGGCCATTGGTAATGAAGTTGAAAAAAAGACGGGTTTGCCTACCGGCGATAACGGCGGTGGTAGCAGCAGCAATGGGGGAGGAGGAAGTCCGGTGAATAAAACGGGTGCCGGCCTTACCAATACCGAACCGCCGGATGTGAAGGCGCAAATGGCAGAAGCTAAAACTGCCCACGGCAGCGCCAAATACAGCGATGCCCGTTATGCACTCGGGCAGGCATTAATGGGGGTAGAAATTCAACTTGGCCGCGAAATTCTCAAATCTCTACCCGAGTCGGTATCCGGATTAAATGCCGATAAATCTTTGGACAGGGTAATGAGCAACCAATGGGGCTTCAGCAATATGACCATCCAGCGTGTGTATAAAAACGGCGCCGATAAGCAAATGACCATTGGAATTGGTAATACAGGGATTTATGGCGGTCTGGCTCAGATTTATTTTGCCAATGTTGGTATGATAGAAGCATCCAATAATCAACAAAATTACAAGCAGGTTAGGATAAAAGGTAACAAGGGCGTTATTCAATATGATGATTCAAAAGGATACTCGCTTGCCATTTCAATAGGTCAAACCTCGGGAATTTTTTGGGAATGTATAAATTTTGAAACAGAGCAGGAGGTAATGAAAGCGGCGGAGAGTTTCGATATTGATGGAATCAAAAAAATGTTAGGAGAGCAATAACCGCAAAACACCACTTATTAAAAATGAAGAAGATATTTTTGATCCTTTCCTTTGTTGCTGGAGTAACCGGAAAAGGTTTTTCACAGGGGTTCGATAAGGCAATATCCACTGCACAGTCATCCTACGAAGCCGGAAAACTGGAAGAAGCACACTTTGCATTGCAACAGGCTATGCAGGAAGTTGACATTATTATTGGAAAAGAGGTCCTGAAACTTTTGCCCACAAAAATGGAAGACCGTAATGTGGATTCCAAGCGGGATAATGTTTCGAGCAATATCGGATTTATCGGGGCTACCATCCACCGCACCTATGGCGATTCAACTAAAAAAGCAGAGCTTGATATTATCAGTAATTCGCCCATGATTGCTGCACTCAACAGTATTCTTAACATGCCTTTGATAGGGGGTATGATGAGTGACCCGAACAACAAAACTGTGAAAGTACAAGGCTACAAGGCAAGACTTTCGGCCTCTGATCTTTCCGATAATAAAAAGCGTTATGAATTGCAACTGCCGCTTGGGAGCGCACTCATTACCTTTACGGCCAATGATGTCACCGAATCGCAAATGTTGTCAATGGCCAATTCTTTGCCGATGAAAGACATTGCGAAATTGATTCAATAATTTCAATGGGTTAAAACCACCCTGCTTTTTATTAAGCCTTACAGCCATGTTTTTTCAGGCTGTAAGGTTTTTTTATGGCTGGTAAATCCTATTCATAAAAGACTGCCTGACATTTATCCAATCGGGAAATAATTCTGAAGCCCAATGCATAAAGCTGCATCAACCCGGCGGCATGTCTTATTTTTGACCGTAAATAATAAAAGGGCCTTGTATTTCAACCTCAATGATAGTATTAACCTGCTGCGTAAAACCACACCACGCCGCTTTTGGAATATGGTAAAGGTTTGGAGCAGTTATCAACTCAGCAAAATTTCCGGAAAGCCAATACAGTGGGGATATCCGATCAGCATCAGCTTTGAACCTACCACAAGTTGTAATTTGCGTTGTCCCGAGTGCCCAAGCGGTCTGCGTGAATTTACCCGTCCCACAGGTATGCTACAACAGGATTTTTTTCGTCAAACCATTGATGATATCCATAAAGACCTGCTTTATCTTGTTTTTTACTTTCAGGGAGAACCATACCTCAATCCGCATTTTCTTGATATGGTAAAATATGCCCATGAAAAGGGCATTTATACGGCAACGAGTACCAATGCGCACTACCTGACTGACGAAAAAGCCCGTCAAACCGTTGAAAGCGGTTTAGACCGGCTGATTATCAGCATTGATGGTACTACGCAGGATGTGTACCAAAACTACAGGGTAGGGGGTAAACTTGACAAAGTCCTTGAAGGGGCACGCAACATTGTAAAGTGGAAGAAAGAACTTAACAGCCATAAGCCTTTTGTGTTTTTTCAGTTCCTTGTGGTTAAGCCCAACGAGCATCAGCTTGACGATGTGAAGCGCCTTGCCCGTGAAATAGGTGTTGATCAGGTAAGGTTTAAAACCGCGCAGGTTTACGATTATGAAAACGACCCCAATGGCCTGATTCCTACAATT
The DNA here is from genome assembly GCA_025455245.1 of Chitinophagaceae bacterium. Taxonomy (GTDB): domain Bacteria; phylum Bacteroidota; class Bacteroidia; order Chitinophagales; family Chitinophagaceae; genus Phnomibacter. Next base: position 2,502 of record JALOMX010000208.1, on the reverse strand, counting down.
GATAAATACAGCCGCTATCGTAAGGATAAGCAAGGAAATATGCAGGTGAAAAGTGGTTTGCAAAATCATTGCTGGAGGTTATGGAGTGGAAACGTAATTACCTGGGATGGTCTTGTAGTACCCTGCTGTTTCGACAAAGATGCAATGCACCAATTGGGTAATATGAAGATGCAGTCTTTCAGGGAAATCTGGAATAATGATAATTACAGGCAATTTCGTGCCGAACTGATGACAAGCCGAAGAAATATCGATATCTGCAGCAACTGCAGTGAAGGTTTGAAAGTTTGGGAAGAATAATGATATGGAAAAGCATTTATTACTGTTGCATGGTGCCCTCGGCTCCCGGAACCAATTTGATTCGTTGGTTCCATTGCTTGCTCCGCAATTCATAGTTCATCGGTTCAATTTTTCAGGTCATGGAGGCCGGGAGTTTGCTCATGACTTTTCGCTTCAGCAATTTGTTTGTGAGGTACTTGAATTTATCGGGGAATTACCTGAATCAGTCAGACAATCCGGCATTAATGTTTTTGGTTATAGCATGGGCGGCTATGTTGCCGCAATGGCACAAATACAACAGCCGGGCAAATTCGCAAGGATTGCAAGCCTTGCTACCAAATGGCATTGGGATTATGCTTCAGCAGAAAAAGAAGCATTCATGCTTAATCCGGAAGGAATTGAGGAAAAGTTGCCTGCTTTCGCCCGGTTACTTGCTCAAAGGCATTTGCCAAATGACTGGAAAGAACTGCTACACAAAACGGCCATTATGATGCGTGATACCGGACAACGGCCACCTCTTGACGCAAAGATGGTTTCAGATATCAATATTCCTGCTTTGTTCATGGTAGGGGATCGGGATAAAACCGTCACCATCGAAGAAACGGTCAATATGTTTCGACATACACCGGGTTCATCTTTAGCTGTTTTGCCTTCAACTGCCCATCCTTATGAAAAAGTTGACGAACCCCTTCTTGCAAAACACCTGATTGATTTTTTCGGTTACTGACCTGTCAGGTATCTCAGTTCTTCTTTGGAGGGATCTGTAAGCGTAAATCGTTTAATCCTGCAAATTTTCATTTCATCAAGCAGATCAACGATACTCCCAAAGGATGCCCGCTGAGAGGGTTTAATCATTACAAACAGTTTATCATCGTTGCCCTCCCTGGCAATCAGTAACTGTTGAAGTGATATAAGCTTTTTCCTTAATTCGGTTGGTTGGCTGTAATCCAATTTTTCTGCCATTGAAACATCATTGCCGGTATAAAAAAAGATTTCATTGGCTGCCGCAACAAGACTAACGGCCCCCGATGCGGCTACCTTGCTGCTGTCCTTTGTATCGGCAGGTAGCAAGGTGGTCAATGCCGTTGGATTATTCAAGGTCGCAGTAAAAACAAAAAAGGTGATCAGCAAAAAACTCAGGTCAACCAATGGTGTAAGATCTATCCGGGGCGGCATAAGCCTTGATCTTTTTTGTGGAGAGGCAACGATTTCTGCCATAAAAAAATGCTTTACCCATTTGAGTAAAATCATTTTGAATTCCACAAACCTTTTAATTATTTTCCGGGGAAACTTTATATCTTTTTTCAGCAATTTCTGTCAATCGGGGACTGCATTGATCGCAAAAGCCTGTAATAACCATTTCAATCCTTTCGGAGAAAAAGCCCGGGGGTAGTTTTACAGGTGGAATCATTACATCATCGAGACACTGAGTAGAACCACAGGCCTTGCACTGAAAATGAACATGGTTGTCGTGGTGATGACCATCGGTGCAGTGACCGTGGCACAGGGCATATTTTGCAGAACCATCGCTGCCCGGTATTGAATGAATAACCCCTTTTTCCGTAAAAGCAATAAGTGTCCTGTAAATGGTTACCCGGTCAAGGTTATCCAGTCTTTTTTCAATGTCGGCATGTTTAAGTGCGCCACCTTTATTTTCAAGGAATAAATCCAGAATTTGCCGGCGGCTGTCGGTCACGCTCATGTTTATACTGCGCAATAACTGAGTAGCCTGATCTTTCATCCTTTTCCTGTTTATGTAGTTAGCCGGGTACAGGTTTTGCCGGATAATTCTATCTTACGGGGGCATTCCCGAAAATATTATTAACGAAGTTACCACTTCCGCTTTCTCCGGCAACTTTTCTGTAATCTTCAATGAGTTGGTTCACTTCCTTTTTTTTCAACCCATCGTAGATGCCGCGAACCTGTCCCCTTCTGTCGACAAGTGCCAGAAACTGCGAATGAAGAAACTGATCGTTAATATCACCCACATTATTCTGAGGGTCATCGATTTTATAACTGTCGCGCGCGAGCTTGTACAATTCAAGTTTATCGCCTGTCAGGAATTGCCATCTTTTGGTATCAACACCAATGCTGTCGGCATAGTGTTTAAGCAGCGGTACGCTATCAACTTCGGGCTGACAGGTATGGCTCAGGATTAAAAGTTCTTTTTCATCCTTTAACGCATCATAAACCGTGTGAACATTATTGTTCATTACCGGGCAAATT
>JALOMX010000207.1 GCA_025455245.1 Chitinophagaceae bacterium | reverse complement strand
TGCTGCCATTTACAAGCAGGTTGGGTATCCTTGAAGGAAGAACGGTAGGTTCTTCGAGGCTGTCATCGAAATTGGGCTGAAAATCAACGGTTTCCTTCTCAATATCCGTGAGCAGTGCTTCTGCAATTTTTTGAAGCCTCGCTTCGGTATAACGCATAGCCGCGGGGGGGTCACCATCCTGATTTCCGTAGTTTCCCTGTCCGTCAACAAGGGTATAACGCATCACCCAATCCTGTGCCATACGAACCATGGTATCATAAATGGCACTGTCTCCATGCGGGTGGTATTTTCCCATAACCTCCCCTACAATACGGGCAGATTTTTTATAAGGCTTTCCATAATCGAGCCCCAATTCGTTCATGGCATAAAGCACACGGCGATGAACCGGCTTTAAGCCATCACGTACATCGGGAAGCGCTCTGCCTACAATAACCGACATCGAATAATCGATGTAGGCCGTTTTCATTTGTTCCTCAATATTTACCTTGATAATCCGGTTATTATCGTTCGTTTCTTCCGGCAGATTCAATTCTTCCATATGCTATTTCACAAGAGCGCCAAAGGTAACCAAATACACTTTAGGGACAAGGGTTTTTAACGATGTGGATTACCCTTTTTTACCATAAATGGGGATAAAGTTTTTGGTATGTTTTAAGATATAAATCACCAATCGTTTCCATACCGTAAAGAGTTTTTGCTTTTAAAGCAATTAATTGCCTGTTATATTGGTGGTAATTCACAAAAACATCTTTGATTGCCTGCGTCAGTTGTTGTTCATTCCCGCTCTCAACAATTATTCCGCTTTCCCGGCCAAGATGGTAGGCTATTCCCCCTACCCTTGTTGCAATCACGGGTAATCCGCAACATAAGGCTTCAAGCATCACACAAGGAAGATTTTCATACCGGCTGAATAAAACCAAAGCATGGGCCCTTCTCATTCTTTCGGCAACCATTTCGTAGGACAAAGGACCGGTGAAAACAACGCTGCTTTTTAAGAATTCATCTTCCTCAACCCTTTTCAGGTGGGACAAATAGCCCGGACCCACAATTTCAAGAATGACGGGGACATCAGGGTTTTCCTTCAGAAAATTGGAAAAACTGTTTAGTAGACCATCCGTATTTTTTTGGTATCCGAGCGTAGATACATGGATAAATGTAAAAGGCTGAAATTCAGGATTCTTGTCGTAGGTGTTTTTTTTGTCACTTAAATAAAAAAGGGTTGAATCAACCACATTTGGGATTTCCGTGAAGGGGATTTTCAGAAGGGTCTCATTTATCCATTCCCCTAAATGACGACTGTCAGGCAGTAGTGCATCGGCGTTGGAAAGAATACGTTGGGTCATTTTCCAAAAGAGTTTGCCCCTTTGCATTTCGGAAGGCATAAGATGACGGTAATACCCGGTCCAATGCTCCTGAACTACGTAGGACTGATTCCATTTCTTTTTCATCCACAGGGCAAGCGTACCTGCCCTCATAGCAACCCCGACTTCAACAATCCATGGTTTTCCCCTGTAATGAACTTTTCTGAAATTCTTCAGCCACTTGCGCCCCAACCGGGTGTAGTAAAATGCAGAAATTACCTGATCGATTTGCCTGATGCCGGTAGCGGGCGGATGATAGTACAATCTTGTTTCTGTCAGATTGCCGGCTTGAGTAGTTTCTTCAAGGGTGGACCCTGTAACATCGCCGGATTCATCTTTCATGAGATAAAAAACATGCACAGGAATTTTTTGTGATACCGCCCTTGCTGCCCGCTGAATAAAGTCGCCGTTAAACCGATCTATTTTACAGGGATACCATGAAGCAAGCCATAAAACCACAGGCAGGTCGTTACTGTTTGGCATTATGGTATCCTTTGTATTGTTTTGCATGCTCAGAAGGGTTCGAAAATAGGAATATGGAAACAAAAATCGGGAATAGTATCCGCGAAGCAGCAGATTGGCTCAGGCAAAATGAGGTGATCGCTATTCCGACGGAGACTGTTTATGGACTTGCAGGCAATGCCCTCAGTGAAGAAGCGGTCGTTAAAATATTCAAAGCAAAAAACAGGCCTTTTTTCAATCCGCTGATTATCCATACCCATAGCCGGGAAGGAATTGCTTCTTTTGTAAAAAATATCCCTGCTGAGGCGCACATCATTGCTGAACAATTTTCGCCCGGCCCGGTAACATTTTTGCTGGAAAAAAAAGACCATGTTCCTGATCTTGTTACGGGCGGGCATCATAAAGTTGCGGTTCGTATTCCAAACCATCCCCTGACCCTTTCATTGCTTAACATGATCGATTTTCCTCTGGCTGCGCCGAGTGCCAATCGTTTTGGATATGTAAGTCCCACCACGGCAAACCATGTGATGGAAGGTTTGACCGGATTGATACCATACATTCTCGATGGAGGACCTTGTGTGGTAGGGGTAGAAAGCACGATCGTTGATTTTGAGGACAATGAGGTAATCATTCGCCGAAAGGGTGGCATTTCCGTGGAGTTGATTGAAAAGGCACTTGGAAAGGCTGTTATTATTCGTACACATGCATCTGATCATCCGGTGGCGCCGGGTCAACTTAAAAGCCATTATGCTACCATAACACCATTGCACACAGGTAACAAGCTTGAATTACTCCGGAAATTTAACGGGAAGAAAATTGCGTTGATTGAATTTGGAGATCCTTTGAATGAAGCATGTTACAAAAGATTCAACCTATCCCCTTCCGGAGATCCTGACGAAGCAGCCCGCAACCTGTTTTCCCTGATGCGTCAAGCTGACCATTGTGGCGCTGATGTAATAGTCACTTCCCTTTTGCCCGAAGAAGGACTTGGAGCAGCCGTAAATGACAGGCTTAAAAGAGCGGAACATTTAAACAAGCAAGATGGTTATACCGGCTAAAAGTTTATAAAATCGAATCTTCTAAAAAACAAAAAACCTCTGACTCATCCCGCATTTTTTGCTTCTGAAATCAAACCATTTTCGTCCCAACCCGAATCATCAAGTACCCCTGCATTTTTAAGATCCTCCTGCAATGTTCTTTCAAGTTCCTCGATGAGTTCCTTTGCTGTATGAATATATTGATTGTTGTCCCGGATGGCTGAGAGTTTTTTCAGATTATACTCATCCTGTCTCAAAAATTTTCTGGCAGCACGTTGTGCATGGTAACTGCGGTAACCTAAAAACCGGAGGGTATCTACCCCGCATCTCAAAGCGGTATCGAGGGTTTCGCGGTAAACATGCATCATGCCTGCGTTCATTTGGTCGTAAGCATCAAATCGATTAGTGGCACGTACAAGCATGCGCAGGTTTGGAAAATGTTTTTTGACCGTTTCAATCATAGCAAGCCTTTTGTCTGCATCATCAATGGCAATAATGATGATTTTTGCCTTATGGGCACCGGCAGATGAAAGCAGGTCGATTCTTGTGGCATCACCATAATACACTTTAAATCCAAGTTTCCGCAGAAGGTCAACCCTATCTGAATCATGATCAAGAATAGTCGTTTCTATATGATGTGCCCTTAGAAAGCGCCCAATTGTATTCCCGAAATGGCCGAAACCGGCAATGATTACGGGATTATCTTCATGTATTTCATCGTGTGCCTGATCTTCTTCCTTTTCTTTGGTACCAAATTTTGGCTGAATTACGCGTTCATTAAACAAGAGAACGAGTGGGGTAACAGCCATACTTAATGCAACAACGGCAATTAAAATATCCACCACATCTTTTGGAAGGATGCCGCCACTTAATGCAAAGGAAAACAATACAAAACCAAACTCCCCCATTTGGCAAAGCGCATGGGCAAACAGCATGTTCTGGTCGGTTTTCATGCCAAAAAACTTTCCAAGAGCCAACAAGACGAGGCCTTTCAAAGTCATCAAACCAATGACAAGCCCGGCGATGAGTAAAGGCTTTTCGGCAATAAGATTAAAATCAATAGAGGCGCCAACGCTTATGAAAAACAACCCAAGTAATAAACCCTTGAAAGGTTCAATATCACTTTCCAATTCATGACGAAACTCGCTGTTGGCAAGGATGACACCTGCAAGGAAAGTACCAAGCGCGGGACTCAGGCCAACCTGGGTCATAAGCACGGCAATGCCCACCACCAATAAGAGTGCGCTTGCTGTAAACAGTTCTCTCAGCCTTGTTTTGGCCACAACATGCAATAGCGGTTGTATCAGGTATTTACCTGCCAAAATGATTAATGCCACAGCCACCAAAACGGCTACAGTTTTGCCCCAACCGGGCAAATCATCAACAAGTGTATGGGTACTGTGTGTTGCATCCTGTTGTATGGGCAATGTGGCAAGCAATGGAAATAATGCCAGCATTGGAATGACGGCGATGTCCTGAAAAAGCAATACGGAAAATGAATTCTGACCTGCAGCGGTTTTCATCAGGCCCTTTTCATTAAGGGTTTGCAGCACAATTGCGGTACTGGACAATGCAAGACCGGCACCAACGGCAATGGCTTGCTGCCATGAGAGCCCTGTTGCTATACCAATGATTGCAATAAGCATGGTACTGATCAGTACCTGCATTCCTCCGAGACCCGCAATTGGCCTCCGCATTTTCCACAACAAAGCAGGCTCCAGTTCAAGACCAATTAAAAAGAGCATCATTACAACGCCAAATTCTGCAAAATGCATGACATCCTGCCCTTCTGACCCGATAAATCCCAATAATGCGGGACCAATGATAATGCCTGCAAGCAGGTATCCTAACACAGAGCCTAAACCCCACCATTGCCTGAAACAAAAAGGAATTCTGATCCATATCATTATGAATTAAAGGTTTCCGGAATCGGACAGAGGTCATTTAAAATTTCAACGGATTCAAGTTCCCCGGCCTGAATTCGATCGTTGCACAGTGCAGACAGAACCTGACCGAACTGTAAAGCATGTTGTTCAATGTCCGCCTCTGTCAGCCGATGGGTGCCATACACAACAAATGGCGGCAAATATTCCATATGGCAAAGGTTTGCTGTTTGTTGAACGGGAACAAGCATTTGATTAATGGTAAACCT
>JALOMX010000206.1 GCA_025455245.1 Chitinophagaceae bacterium | reverse complement strand
AACTGTAATGCTTCAACATATCCTGCAAAATTAAGCCACAACTGTGTGGTAAGAAAACAAACGATGGTGCAGGAAATTTATTGGGGTTATTTCAGCGTTTTAACCACCCCTACCTTAAAGCCATAATCAATCAGGTGTTCCCGGATAGGATATACATCTTTACTTCCCGGAAGTAACTGGTAGCGGATTTGCGGACCTGCCTGCCAGGTAATGCCACCGGCTTCAAAACTTGCAAATGCTTCCACAGCGGTATTTATATTGAATTTGCGGTCAATACCGGGTTGTTTCAGGTAATTCTTGTAATCGTCGGAAAGAATGTAGTAGGAACTGGCTAATTGATAGGTAAATTGTCCTGCTGCCGAAACATAAAAATCTACCGTACGGGTATCGGCTATTTTCATGTCAAATCCTACGGGAACAGCAAGTTGTAAGAAATTACTGGAAAGATTCATTTGCTTGTATCCCGACTGTGTACTGAGCGAACTGAAACGGATAATGGAATCAATACCGTTTTCGCGGTTGAGCGTAAGCATGGCGGGTTGCGCATTGGTAGCATAGGCCTGAATGCCATATTGCCTGTAATTAGCCTGTAACCCGGTTTTAACCCTGAAATTTTCGGTTAACTGGTAAATAAAAGCAGTTCCCACTTCCAAACCCAATTTGGGTTTGTGGTTTACAAAATCACTTGCCGGATTGGTTAAATAGGGAGCAAGCGGCCCGTTATTTGCTGAAGGATTATCAATGTACTTCTTATCTTCAAGTAAATACCTGTAACTTATGGATGGGGTTGCATAAAGCTGAAGCGACCAACGGTTTTTTCCTGATATGGATTTATCCGGTTTAGCCGGCCCATACGCCATGGTACTGTTCCGGAAAGTATTTGAGGAGATATTTTCGCCGATTAAAACAAGCTTTTCCTGCGTTTTTTGGTCTGCAATAATAGCATTACCTGTTGTTTCTACCTGCCTGTATAATGGTTCGTTTTTAATCAGTTGCAAAGCAGGGGCCTGGTAATGACTATTTTCCCCTGATTTATTATTTATGAATCCTGAGGCTGTGGTTTGAGCGGAACTGAATGAACCGGCGCGTCCCTGGTTTGCATCAGCTTCGGAAAGGCCAACTGGATTGGAAGCATTATCCGCATAAACGCCATTTTCAAAAAGCATGTAATTATTCTGTTCCAGAGGCTGGTCAGTACTAATGCCCATTTCATCCGAAATAACATCGGCAGAGGAAAGTTTATCTACCGGCAAAAGTGCCACCGGCTTAACAACCGAGGCAGCAGGATCTGCATCTTTTGTTTTGTTGGCAGGTTGAATCATTGCCACATTTTGGCTACTGGCCGAAATGGATGAATAATCCGCAGGCGAATTAAAGCTGCGCTTTTGGGGGTAGGTGAAAGTAAGTACTACTGAAATTACAGCGGTAGTAAGAATTGCCCCGAAAGTAAGTGCAGGCCAACGATCTTTTCCATGCAGTCTGTCCTGAATTTTTCTCCAAACCCCATCACTGGCATACATCCTGTGCTGGTCGGCTTGTTCCGACAAGAAGGATTCAAAATTGTCCAGGTCAAACGGATGATTCATTTTATTCAACAATTTCCAGTCGATACTGCCTAAGGCAGTATGGCATCTTTCTAAAATATTTTTCCCTCACCCGGTGTAATCGTTCTGTCTTATTCTCATATAGCAGAAATCACCAGTTCCGGTTTTGGTTCTTTTTTATCAATAATCCTGCGTTTTACCAGGATCTGTTCCAGCATTGCTTTTGCTCTTGTGTATTGGCTTCGGCTTGTACTTTCTTCAATATCCATTATTTCTGATATTTCGCGATGTGAATAGCCTTCAATCGCATAAAGGTTAAGTACGGTCCGATATCCTACCGGAAGCAGCCTGATACATTCCACCACCTGTTTTGCCTGCATTATGGACGGGATGGTTTCCCTTACAGAAGCATGCATGGCATATTCCATATCCACATTGTCGTTGAACTTTTTGTTTCGCTTCAGTACGTTTATACAAGTATGTACTATGATACGACGGACCCAGCCTTCAAATGCTCCTTTATTCTGGAAAGTATGTATCTGGCTGAAAACCTTGATAAAACCTTCCTGCAGCATATCTTCCGCATCCTCCCGTGAGGGAGCAAAACGGTAACATACCGAAAGCATTTTTGGACTATATCTGTTGTACAACTCCCGTTGCGCAACCGGGCTGTTGTTCAGGCAGCCCTCTATGATTAAATCCTCATTCATTTGTAGTTGGAAAATTTCAACCACACTAAATTAGACAAATATTGTATTCAAATGCTGCTTTTGATGATAATTTACCCCCAAAACAGCTAAAATCGTTCAAATTTTGTGAAAATGAGTGATTTTCGTGTAATTATTGGGTGCCTGTGCCCTGTTTATTGAATTTGATCTTCTTTAATTTCTTGGGGTTGAACCAAAGAAAAAAACCACTGAATGATAGGAAAAGCAGGAACAAACCTGCGATGGTACCATATAGGAGTTTCAAAAAGTTGGTGTCTGCAATTTTGTCAAATAAGGATCCGTCGTGGAGTTGTTCAATAAAATCGGCTCTTCTTGTTTCAATAGTAAGCGCCTGTCCGGTGGTAAGGTCAACCTGTATGGCCGTATAATGGTTTTTAAAGGAAATTTTTGCAACCCCTTTTTCCGGCCTTATGTCAATCCGGTCAATTTCCCTGTCAGCTTCCGGTTTTTTTAAAACAAGAAAGTTTATGGCTGCGTGTTGCAAACTGTCAATTTTTACCCATTCCGAAGCAATGGTGGCTTTGCCGTGACGAGTTTCGCCTAATAGATAGCCTCCGCTGTTTTTCTTCCAAATCAGTAAAAGGCCTGTAACGGACATTATGAAAAACACTGCAAGGCCGGTTATACCTATTATCCGGTGCCATTTGCGATACCAGCGGGTATAAATGACTGTTTTATTTTTTTTGGACTGCATGCTGATTTTATTAGCGGTTGTACCGGTGAAAAATAGGGTAATTGGAACAGGAAGTCCTGATACCTTGCCAACTTCCTGCTTTTACAAGGCTTGCGGAATGAAAAGTGTCGCTTCCGATCCAAATTAAAACCCTGCCCTTACCGAAACAATCAGGTTGCTTGCGCCAGCCACTATGCCACTGCTGTAGGGCCTGTATCGCTGATTGGTCATGTTTTCCCAGGCAACATTCAGGCTAAACCTGTTCCAGGTATAACCTGTACGCAGGTTGATGGTGTACCAACCCGGACTATAGGGGTTACCGTTTTCGTCTTTAGCGTAAATGGTGTTTTTTGCCTGCTCACTTGGTGCTAGGTTTTCATAGGATATTTCGCTGTTGTACTGGCAGAAAAATTCGGCCTGTAACCCGTTCTTTTTAAATCGTATCCCTGATGTTCCGTAGAAGGGAGGTGCATGACGCAGGGCTACCTGTTCATTTTTTACATCATCCGTTTCCTTTCCCTCAATCAGGTTGGCCATAGTGTATATGCTGAACGACCTTTTCAGCCAAACCTCTGCCATTACCTGTATACCGTAAACGGTAAGTAACCCAATATTCTGCAGCGATTCAACCTGGCTTTTTACTCCATCAAAAAAAATGCTGTCTTGTCCCAAAAAGGTAGTTGGCCGCCTGACAATGGCATTTTGCAAACGGGTGTAAAATCCGTTTACCTCCAGGTTAAATTTATTACTTTTTCGGTAGGCAGTTCCAAGTTCAATATTCCATGCATATTCACTTTCAAGGTTTGGATTGGGTACAATAACATTGCCCGGATTACTTTCAAACAATTTTCCCATGTCATCAATATTCGGAATCCTGAAACCGGAACTGATATTGCCATTAATTTGCCAGTTTTCTGACGGTCGAAAAACAGCCCCGAGGGTAGGCGTTACTGCCCCGTCGTTTATGTTTGCTTCTTCAAAAGGGAATGGCACAAAAGTATTATCGAAAGTGGCATCTACCATGCCATATGTATAGCGAAAACCCCCGTCAAGGGTCCATTTTGGGTGAAGGTTCCATTTGTACATGGCATACGCCCCCACGTTGTTCCAGGTGCTTCCATCGGGATACCGGCTTGCAACATTTGTTCTGACTCCGGTATTGATGTTGTCGCTCCAGCCTGTACTGCCTACTGTGTTGCTTACCCATTCAAGGCCATAGTACAATTCCCCATTGCCCAGTTTTTTGTTCGCATCAAAGTTTACGTTCCATGCCGCTACATTTTCTTTTTGGGTTCGGCGGTTGGCATTGTTTCGCTGTCTGTCAATACGGCTTTCTTCGTAGTTTTGGTAGGCAACGGTAATACGGGCTTCATCATATAGTGCGTTAGCCTTTAGCAGGTTTGCTTTTACATGATGCATCCGCCAGAGCATTGGCCCATAGTTCCATTCTGCAAAGCGCAAAGCACCATTCCTGTATTCAATCAGCCTGTCGTACCGTGCGGCTGTTCCGGTGCCTCCATAGAAAAAGCTGTATTGCAATTCAATTCCATCGGTTGGTTTAAAAAGTAATTTCTGTACAATATTTGTTTGTTCGAAACCGGAAAATACCTGTTTTCGGGGATTGTTGTTTTTAATGACGCTATCCCTGTTATTTATCCTTTGTATATACTCGGGACGCAGGTAACTGTTCTGCCCTCCATTTTTACCCATCATCAGGTCATTGTATTTACTATAGGTAACACTTCCCAACCATGCCCATTTTTTCCCTCCGGCCGACAGGTCGGCATGATAGGTTTGTTCAGCATTTGCGCTGCTATACCTTGCGAGGGCATTTCCGTTTATCTTTAACTTTTTGGTGGCATCAGCAGGGTTCAGTTTTGCAGGCAGACTATGAAAGTCCATCACACCACCAATGGCGTCGCTGCCGTAAATGGTGGAACCCGGGCCAAAAATTACCTCGGCGTTTTGTGTGGCAAGCGGATCAAGACT